>JANOLM010000256.1:0-10563 GCA_031419815.1 Bacteroidia bacterium | reverse complement strand
TATAAAATAAGGACATTTAGGAAAACATATTCTGAATTCCTTTGTGCTTCCACCAATTAGTAATCCATTTGTTATGGACGGCAATATTTCATTTAAATCTTTGTCTTTAAAGTTTAATCCAATCGCGCGGATCTGAATCTGCTCTATATTATCAGCTGTCGCTTCCGAGTCAGGATCTGATACGCGAACTATTATACACCGATCCTGATCCAACACCGTATTGGAAAAATTTACGCTCATGGAGTTGTCATAGGTAAAAGTAGCATCAGTCAATTTCTTTCCCACAATCTTTGGAGGTGAAGCCGGAGCACAGTTATCCGCAACCAACATTTGAAAATCGCGCCTGCTTTCTCCAATTTTTATTTTGTCCCTGAACTCCTCCACTTTTACAGCAAATACAAATAGGCCTTGTAAGGTTGGTGTCACTGTTATTAGGCCATCATTTGATATACTCAAATCAGGAGAACCTCGCATGATGTGCTCTAAACTAAAACCAGGTTTCCATGTTACATTAGGGTAAGGTCCTGGGGTTCTTGTTGGGAAGGCAACAGGCTGCGTAGTGTTGAGAGGCGTGACCAAGGAATAACGTAAGGAGTCACCATCGTCATCTACACCAGCAAAATCTACATAGTAAAACCTTCCTGGACAGGCATAATCGCTAAGTGGCGGAAAAAGTCTCGGTGAAGAGTTGATAAAAGGGTTTCCATCTTTCACAACCGCAGGAAATTCTAAATAAAATGTTTGGCCACCATAAAGCGGAGAGTTAGGATTCTGGACAACATTAATGCTATTAATATTATCTATTTGATAATTTCTGCAACACCTCTGCCACGATACATAATATCCCAGTGGATCATTGTATTGATCGGCAGGCAGAGAAATTAAAGTAGTATAGTAAAGCCGTTCCGTTTGCAAACCATCATCAGAACATTTTAACTGAGTATAATTTACTTTTGTCTTAGTTTCAAAGGACAAAACAACAGATCTTATAAAGGAGTTATCGGATTTGCGAAAGATACTGGCTGTAAGTGTAGGGTCAACCTGTTCCGGTAAACTTTGCGTTCCATTAGGGTTTCTAAAGCCATTTACTTTATCAAAATAATAAATAAGGTTAAGGCGATAAAGGGTTCCAGAAATATGGATCAATTCAAACTCGCCCCCCACAATATGTGAGGCCACCACCGGGATAGCAATTAGTAATAGAAAAGTAAGAAAAATCTTTTTCATGAAGTTGAGCAATGCGAAAGATAGGCAATTCGGTTTTGGAGTAAAACCCCCCACATTTACGTATTTTCGCGACCCATGAAAAAAGGAGACAAACTGCAGAATATTGTTGTCGAAGCGATGGCGGCAGAAGGTAAATGCATTGCCCGGGTAGAAGGATTAGTAATTTTTTTACAAGGAGGCGCTCCTGGCGACACGGTAGAGATAGAACTCACCAAAATAAAAAGCAATTTTCTGGAAGGGCGTGTAACGGCCATTCAAAAATTATCGCCCAACCGCACCGAACCGTTTTGTCAGCACTTTGGCACGTGTGGTGGCTGCACCTGGCAACACATTAATTACAAAACACAACTTCAATACAAACAACAGCAAGCAGTTGACAATTTGGAAAGAATTGGCGGGCTTGATCTTCCGGAAGTCAAACCGATCATTGCATCGGCAAAAACAGATCATTACCGTAATAAACTAGATTATACATTTACCGACAACCGCTGGCTTACAAAGGAAGAACTGGAAATCAAAAAAAATCTTCCTTCTCTTGAGGGCGAAGGTGGCCGAAGGCCGGATGAAGCTTTTGAGGTGGGGCTGGGCTATCACATCCCTCGCATGTTCGATAAAGTATTTGATGTGACGCAGTGTTACCTGCAACCCGATCCTTCCAATGCCATTAGATTGTTAGTAAAAGCAGTGGCCGTTAAAGAAAATATTCCATTCTTCGATCTGCGTAAGCAAATTGGTTTTTTACGAACCCTCACCATACGCACAGCTTCATCCGCCATAGCTTCAGGGAAGGCGGAGAACATCAACCTGTCTACCGAAGCTTCAGCGAAGGCAGATGAAGTGATGGTGATCTTGCAAGTAACCCATGATAATATAGAATGGACTGAAAAAATCCTGAAGGCCATCACCGAAAAGTTTCCTCAAGTTACCTCCGCCAACTACATCATCAACGGAAAGAAGAACGATACTTTTGCCGATCTGGATGTGATCTGTTGGAAAGGAAATCCCTACATCACAGAAAAAATGCCTTTGCCTGCCGACTCGTCCGTCCGAAATGAAATGAAGGCGGAAGCTTTAGCGAAGGCAGGAGTGCCACACGAATTAAAGACATTACAATTTCGTGTAGGTCCAAAATCATTTTATCAAACAAATTCCGATCAGGCCTATGAACTTTACAAAGTTACCTCGCAGATGGCCGATCTTAAAGGTGATGAGTTGGTGTACGATCTGTACACTGGCACCGGCACGATCGCCAATTTTGTTGCAGGCCAATCCAAAAAAGTAATCGGACTGGAATACGTAGCTGCCGCTATCGAAGATGCCAAAGCAAATTCTAAACTCAACAACATCACCAACACCGAATTTTTTGCAGGCGATATCAAAGATCTTTTAGATGATGAATTTTTAAACCAGCATGGAAGACCAGATGTCATCATCACCGATCCTCCACGTAATGGCATGCACGAAGACGTGTGCAAGATGCTGCTCAAAGCGTTGCCCAAACGAATCGTGTATGTCAGTTGCAACCCCGCCACACAGGCGCGAGATTTAAAAATCCTTTCCGAAAAATATACCATCACCGCTGTGCAACCCGTGGACATGTTTCCACACACCGTGCATGTCGAAAATGTGGTGCGGTTGGATCTGATCTAAGGTTATAATATAATCCTTGCACCTCCCTCTCCTTTTGGAGGGCCGGGGTGAGGTTTTTTTGGGCGTGCCCCTACGGGTCGGGCTGTCGCCACTCGCCAGCCACCGCACTTTCCATTTGGGGCTCAAACAATGGCTCCATCCCTCACGCAAATTCGCCATGGATTTTTCTGTCTCACCTAACAGGCTATAGCAGGCAGCAGCTTGCAGGAAAAAATCGCCCAATCCTCGGTCTGTGCCCCACAGATCAAATAATGCTAACCAGAATATTTAGTTTTAATTACTAATTATTTTAGTAATATTGTCCTGATGAGTAGCAGGAGTATTATTCACCTTGATTTAGACGCTTTTTTTGTGGCGGTCGAGCGTAAAAAAGAGCCAAGATTAAAAGGGTTGCCCCTGATTGTTGGCGGCAGCAGCCGAAGGGGTGTGGTGGCCGCCTGCAGCTACGAGGCCAGAAAATTTGGTGTGCACTCCGCCATGCCCATGTACCTCGCCTTACAACTTTGTCCTGATGCAAAAGTGATCTCTGGCGACATGGAAGCCTACAGCCAGAATTCACACTTGGTCACTGAAATTATAGCTGACAAAGCTCCAACTTATGAAAAGGCGTCCATCGATGAATTTTATATAGATGCCAGTGGCATGGATCGCTTCTTCGGCACTTTTAAATGGGCCGTGGAACTGCGAAAAAAAATCATCAAAGAAAGTGCGTTGCCCATCTCCATGGCGTTGTCGGTAAATAAGCTCGTATCAAAAGTGGCAACAGCCGAGTTCAAGCCGAATGCCGAGAAGCAAATAGCAGCCGGTGCCGAAAAAGATTTTCTCGCCCCACTATCGGTGGATAAAATTCCGATGGTTGGAAAACAAACCACTTCTTTTTTATATGACATGGGCGTGCGCACCGTGGCCACCTTGCGCGATATGCCTTTACGATTTTTAACCAGCGCCTTTGGCAAAAATGGAATCAGTCTATGGAACAAAGCACACGGCATTGATGATTCGCCTGTCGTTCCACACACCGAACAAAAATCCATCTCCACCGAATGCACATTCGAAGAAGACACCATTGATGTGAAACGGATGAAATCCATTCTCATTGCCATGGTGGAGAAGGTAGCGTTTCAACTGCGCGACCAAAAAAAACTAACCTCCTGTGTAACGGTAAAAATTCGCTACTCCAATTTTGATACAGAAACAAAACAAATCCACGTACCCTATACATCCTCCGACCATACGATACTCCGCGTAGTACAAGAACTGTTCGACAAATTATACAACCGCAGGATGTTGATACGCCTGGTGGGCGTGCGTCTCAGCAATTTGGTACACGGCAACCACCAAATCAGTTTGTTTGACGGCACCGAAGAAAACATCAACCTCTATGAAGCGATGGACTTTATCAAACACAAACATGGTGTAGAAAAATTAGTGCGCGCAACAACCATAGGCGTAAACAGACGTGTGCGCATGGAAATGAATATGTTTAAAGGTAGAATAACAAAAAATATGATGAATTGATATGTCCTAATAAAAACCTAAATTCGATATGCCTAAAATTGATGTTAAGAAAAATTTGTTGGATCATTCCGGTGTGAAGGTTCGACTCTTGGGTGAATACCTAAAACGCTACCTCAATATCATTTCTAATGATGGATAAACAGAGCGAATAAAAATTTATGATCTATTCTGCGGGGAAGGCCTTTATGAAAATAATGGTGAGGGAAGCCCATTAGTAATTCTTCGTGCAGTTAAAGACATGCATTTCATAAATGTGGCCAAGGTTGCTAAGGTGCCTAAAATAGATTGTCAGTTCAATGATCTGGATATAAATAAAGTTCAGAAAGTTGAAAAGGCCGTAAAAGAGAAATCACTCTACTATCCCAATTTTGGGGAAATAAAATATACATCTAATGATTACCTCGAAGAGGTAAAAGTCCTATCAGAGTTGCTGCCGAAACTAAGGAATCAAAAAGCTTTTATTTTTATTGATCCGTATGGCTACAAACACATCAAAGCAAGTGATTTAAAGAGCTTGTTGGCAAAAGGAAACTCTGAAGTATTATTGTTTCTTCCAACTCAATTTATGTACCGCTTCGACATAAATGGTACGCCAGAAGCACTCATGGACTTTATTGAAGAACTTACTGAATACAAGAACTGGAAAGAAACGGATTCAGTCTGGGGTTTTATCAATCAGTTAAAAGAAGCCTTTCGCCAATACTTAGGACTTAAGTTCTTTGTAGATACTTTCTCCATTCAAAAAGATCCCAGCACAGTATTTTGTTTGTTCTTTTTTTCTTCTCATATAAAAGGTTTTGAAAAAATGCTTGAGGCTAAATGGGAAATAGATACTGAACAAGGTAAAGGTTGGAATTTCACAGGAAACCAACCATCCCTTTTCTTTGATCAAAAGACAAACTTATTGGAGGAGAAACTCAAATTATTTCTTAAAACCAGAAGGACTAATGGTGAAATTTATGAGTTTACTCTTAGGTCAGGGTATTTACCCAAACATACCAATGAGATTTTCTATAATTGGCAGCAATCTGGTAAACTTGATGTTTCATCTACACAAAAAGTAAGAAAAGGAGCATTTTACATTTCATACAATCATTTCAAGAACGAGTCACAAAAAGTCAAATTTGGATTAAAATAATTATGGCACAATCATCAATAGAATGGACTGAACTCACCTGGAACCCTACTACCGGTTGTACAAAAATATCAACTGGCTGCAAGTTCTGCTATGCCGAAGTAATGTCACGTAGGCTTAAGGCGATGGGGCTAGATAAATATAAGAATGGTTTTAAGCTAGCCATCCACGAAGATGCCTTGGATATTCCTTATTCATGGTCGGGATCAAAAATTGTTTTTGTAAACTCAATGAGTGATCTGTTTCACAAGGATGTTCCGCTCGCGTTTATCAAAAAGGTTTTTAAAGTAATGAATGAGACACCACAGCATACCTATCAGGTGCTGACAAAACGTGGTGATGTGCTTTTGAAATATGATAAAGAATTAACCTGGACTCCAAACATTTGGATGGGTGTGTCAGTAGAAGACGAAAAGGTTGTTAATCGAATTGATTTTTTAAGACAAACATCGGCACAAGTAAAATTTCTTTCATGCGAACCTTTAATTGGTGCTTTACCTAATCTTGATCTTACTAATATTGATTGGGTCATAGTAGGTGGCGAATCTGGCAGAAAGCCACGGCTTATGAAAGCGGAATGGGTACTTGACATTAAAGCGCAATGCCGCGAAAATAAAGTAGCGTTCTTCTTTAAACAATGGGGTGGTACGAATAAGAAAAAAACTGGCCGGTTATTAAAAGGTAAGACTTACGATGAGATGCCAAAATTAAAACATGCCCCCATTAGTCGATCGAATGTAATAAGAGCAATTGCAGCCTAGCCATTTCTGATTTTTTACAACAAGTACATCTAAAAACCTTGACTCCGACCACCTCATCTTTTAAGATGAGCCTTTAATTCGCATACTCGCTTAAAAACTTAATTCGCATCAACCTCAGATTTTCTTCTGACAAGTCAGGGTCACCCTCACTTTTCATGGCTTCAACGGCATCTTCAATACTGTCTGTTTCAGAATTGAGGAAGTAGTCATAAATCTGTTCTTGCTTATCCTCATCCAAAACTGAGTCAATGTAGTAATCCAAATTGAGTCTGGTGCCGGAATAACAGATGTTCTCAATTTCTGTCATCATTTCACTAAACGAAATACTTTTAGATTCGGCAATCTCATCCAGATCCACTTTGCGATCTATCTGCTGGATGATAAAAATCTTGATCTTTGATTTATTTACTGAAGATTTCACCACTACATCGGAGGCGGTTTCAATATCATGCTCATCTACATACTGCTCAATGAGCTCAATAAACTCTTTACCGAATTTATTCACCTTGCCCATGCCCACTCCATTCACAGAAGCTAGTTCATCCTTGGTGGTGGGGTAGGTGGTGGCCATTTCCTCAAGGGAAGGATCCTGGAAAATGACATACGGAGGAAGATCTTTTGCTTTCGCAATTTGCTTTCGCAGCGTCTTCAGCATTTCAAACAACCGGATGTCGTATGATTTTGTATTGATAATCACACGTTCAGAGCCTTCTTCATCTCCAACTTCAGTGGTGAAGTCGTGATCTTTGGCTAATTCAACGGGGTGTGGCTTCACCATGAACTTCTTCCCTTTCTCTGACATTCTCAACACACCAATATTTTCAATATCTTTTTCCAGGTACTGATAAATAAGGGTCTGACGAACAACGGACTTCCAATGATCTTCACTTTCAGTGTCACCCTTTCCGTAAATGGCCAGGTCAAAGTGGCCGTAGCTTTTCACATACTCATCTTCTACTCCTCTGATCACGTTTACCAAATGAGCAAGGCCAAACCGTTCATTTGTTTGCTTCACGGCTTCCAGCACAAGACCAACTGCTTTAGTCCCATCAAAGCGTTCGCGCGGATGTACGCAATTGTCGCACATCCCACAATTTCCATCTTTATATTCTTCTCCAAAGTAGTGGAGCAACTGCATGCGCCTGCACACAGGCGACTCTGCATAGAATTCCATCTCCTGCAAAAGCATGCGCGCATTTTCACGCTCTTGTACAGACTTGTCTTTGTTGAATTTTTCCAGCTTGCTCAGGTCGTTGTGGCTGTAGAACATCAAACAAATTCCTTCTAGCCCATCACGACCCGAACGACCTGTTTCCTGATAATAACCCTCCAATGATTTAGGGACATCATAGTGTATCACAAAGCGAACATCGGGTTTGTCGATGCCCATTCCAAAAGCGATGGTAGCTACGATGATATCTACTTCTTCATTTAAAAAATCGTCTTGATTTTTTACGCGCACATCCGGATCAAGACCAGCGTGGTAGGGTGCGGCATTAAAGCCGTTGACGTTAAGTAACTGCGCAATCTCTTCTACCTTCTTTCTGGATAGGCAATAGATGATGCCTGACTTTCCTTTATGATCTTTTAAAAAGCGGATGAGTTGCTTTTTAGTTTCTTTCTTAGGCCTTACTTCATAGTATAAATTTCTGCGATTGAAAGAAGAGATAAACACATCCGCTTCCTCCATCTGCAAATTTTTCTGAATATCGATCTGCACCTTAGGGGTTGCTGTGGCGGTGAGGGCAATGACTGGCAAGTTGCCAAACTGGGCAATCATCGTCTTTATTTTTCTGTATTCAGGCCGGAAATCATGGCCCCACTCTGAGATACAGTGAGCCTCATCAATTGCTACAAATGATACATTTGCCTTTTGAAGGAAAGAAATGTTTTCTTCCTTGTTAAGAGACTCTGGCGCTACATACAACAACTTCACATTACCATTTATGCACTCTTTCTTTAGCCGGGTGATTTCTCCCTTGCTAAGGGTAGAATTGAGAAACCGGGCATTTATACCGTAGGCATTAAGCTGATCCACCTGATTTTTCATCAAGGCGATAAGCGGAGATATTACGATGGCAAGACCATCCCGGATCATAGCCGGCAATTGATAGCACAACGACTTGCCAGCCCCTGTGGGCATGATGACAAACGTATTGCGTCCGCTTAGAATATTTTTTATCACCGTTTCCTGGTTGCCCCGGAAGGTGGTATAGCCGAAAATCTCTTTCAGTTTCTCTTTTAATTGATCTTTCTCCTCAAGCACCATCATAGTTCAAATCCTTCGTATACCCTGAATTGTTATATTTGCCCTCTTGCAAACCTAACTTCGAAAGGGAATTGAATGTAGCAAAAAATATCAGAACCATTGCACGGGATGTACTATTAAATGAATCCAAGGCAATAGAAAACCTAATAAATTTCATCGATAGCGATTTCGAAGCCTGTGTTCGGTATATTTTCCAATCAAAAGGGCGGGTCGTGATTACGGGAATAGGTAAAAGCGCAATTATTGCTAATAAAATTGTAGCTACCTTAAATTCCACAGGAACTCCGGCTTTATTCATGCACGCTGCCGATGCTATCCATGGTGATTTGGGGATGATTCAACATGAAGATATTGTGATTTGTATCTCAAAGAGTGGAAATACCCCTGAGATCAAAGTGCTTGTCCCTCTTCTGAAGCGCAGAGGTTCCAAACTTGTTGCTTTGGTAAGTAATATTAATTCTTATCTGGCTCAACAAGCTGACTTTGTTTTGAATGCTACGATAAGCGAAGAAGCCTGCCCACATAATCTTGCACCCACCACCAGCACAACGGTACACATTGCTATGGGTGATGCCCTTGCGGTGTGCCTGCTTGAGCTTCGGAATTTTTCAAGTCAGGATTTTGCCCAATATCATCCGGGCGGCTCTTTAGGTAAGCAGCTTTATTTGAAAGTGGAGGATATTTTTGTTCAACATGAGTTGCCATTGGTTCGCCTTGAAACGCCATTGAAAGATGTAATCATTGAAATTTCGTCTAAACGGTTGGGGGCTACTGCTGTGGTAGATGATCAAAAGAGACTTTTAGGGATAGTAACCGATGGAGATTTGAGAAGGATGCTTCAGAAGGAGACAAATCTTGCCCAACTTACCGCTGCAGACATTATGACAAAGACTCCTAAAACAATTAACCGGGACGAGTTTGCTGTGTTGGCCTTGCAAATCATGCAACAGAATAATATTACTCAATTGGTGGTAAAAGACGGAGAAAAAGTAGCCGGCTTTGTACACCTTCACGATTTATTAAAAGAGGGAATTGTTTGATTTCAAAAAATAGAATCTGATGAATAAAAATCTTTATGTGGTTTTAATGGCAGGGGGTATAGGTGTTCGTTTCTGGCCCTTCAGCCGTAATGCAAAACCTAAGCAGTACTTGGATGTGTTGGGTCTTGGCCGAACACTTATACAATCTACTTACGATCGTTTTCTTCCGCTGTGTCCAAGCGAAAACATATTTGTGGTCACTAGCGAAGAGCACCAGGCCATTACAGCCCAGCAATTGCCAGCAATTAATGCTGATCAGATTTTGGCAGAGCCTATGAGAAGGAATACAGCTCCTTGCATTGCTTATGCGTGTCATAAAATAGCATTGAAGAATCCTAATGCCATTGTGGTGGTAAGTCCAACCGATCATATTATTTTAAATGAAGCGGAATTTCAGGAGACGATCAGGAAATCAGCAGATCACGCCAAGGGACAGGACAAACTTATCACCTTAGGAATTAAACCTTCGAGGCCGGAAACGGGCTATGGCTATATCCAATATCTGGAGGGAAAGAACCAGCTTAAGAAAGTAAAGACGTTTACAGAGAAGCCTGAGTTAGCCCTGGCTAAGAAATTTATTGAAAGCGGTGAGTTTGTATGGAATGCCGGGATTTTTATTTGGGGTGTGCAAGCAATATTAAAAGCCATCACCAAGAACCTTCCTGAGATGGCTGAAATATTTGAGGAAGCAGCTCCTAATTTCAATACGGCCAAAGAGAAAGAAGCGATTCAAACTGCTTATGCCCAATGCAAAAATATTTCTATCGATTATGGTATCATGGAGAAGGCCGACAATGTTTACGTGTGGCTTGGTAACTTCAATTGGTCAGACCTTGGATCGTGGGCATCCTTACATGACAACTCTAAGCGCGATGAGCATAACAATTCCATAGATGCCGATGCTATGACGTATGATACGCGCAATTCGGTAATTAAAGGACCAGAAGATAAGTTAATTGTAGT
>JANOLM010000255.1:0-6837 GCA_031419815.1 Bacteroidia bacterium | reverse complement strand
AGCATTGCTGAGGATGTTGTCAATCATATCGACTGTCCTATCTGGACAAGTATAGAAAAGTGAGAGTTGCTCGTTTTTAGAATTTTTGACAACGTTAGGTTGTGAGACGCTCAGTCCCAACTGCAGTTGTTACTGAGTACTACGAAGCTTGCACAACAAATAATATCAGTAAGTCATTGATTTTTTAATGTATAAACGGTGCATCATGAAGAGAATACTTGTTCCTTGCGATTTTTCTAAACCGGCTATAAATGCCTACAGATTTGCATTGGATGTAGCCGCCCTGTCCAACGGCACGATTCACTTAATTAATGTTATTGAGCTGCCCAGAGTACCAAATACTATTCTTACTCCTGTGCGCTCGCTTGGCATAAACTTGATGAAAGAGATGAGTGCAAAGGCACAAGCAAAGTTTGAAAAGATTTCAACCACTTATAAACAGCAAGGTGTCAAGATCGTTTCTAAGATAGACTTTGGAGTTTCTTCCGAGATAATCCTTACTTATGCGAAGAAGCATTCGATCGATCTTATTATCATGGGTTCACATGGAGCCACTGGATTAAAAGAGTTTTTCGTTGGCTCTAACGCTGAGAAAATAGTCAGAACTTCTCCTATCCCGGTTATTGTGGTGAAGAATTTTTATAAAGGCCATTTAAAAAATATTGTATTTCCAAACGCTTTGGATACCGAAAATCAAAAAGATCTTATCTCAAAAGTTAAAGTATTGCAGACCTTCTTCAAAGCACATCTTCATCTCGTGTGGATTAACACGCCAGTTAATTTTACAACGGATACGGAAACGATAAAGCGCCTCACTGCTTTTGCCAAACAGTTTGCGCTGAAGGACTTTTCAATTAATATTTATAATCATTTAGATGAAGAGGAGGGCATTGTTCATTTTACGAATTCAATCAATGCTGATCTGATCGCCATGGGAACGCATGGAAGAAAAGGACTTTCTCACATGATGAGTGGCAGCATGACAGAAAATGTTGCTAATCATGGAAAATCTTTGATTTGGACTTACGTTATGAAAAAAGATAAAAAAGAATAATTCTTCGTATGCCATCCATTCAAACAGTAGCGGATTTAGAATGTTATCATTGTGGGCAATCGTGTGACGAAATTGTATGGCTTCAGGATAAGGCCTTTTGTTGCACGGGTTGCAAGACAGTATTTGAAATCCTAAGCGAAAACCAACTCTGCGAATATTATTCATTTGATGAGAAGCCTGGCATCACGTTGCGGCACGTTAGTGAAGAGTCATACTCATACTTGGATGAGCCAACCGTTCGTAAGAAGATCATGGAGTTTGATTCTCCTTCGTTTGCCCGTGTTAGGTTTTATGTACCTGCGGTTCATTGCATTTCGTGCATTTGGTTATTGGAAAATCTTCAAAAGATCCATAAAGGAGTCCTAAAGTCTGAAGTGAATTTTGCAGGGAAGATGGTACGGATTGATTTTAATCCGGCTCTTGTAACACCAGGAAAATTGGCGCATCAACTGGCAACACTTGGTTATGTTCCGCAAATCAACCCTGAAGGAGAAAGAAAGAGAAATCCAACATCCAACAAATCATTGATTACGAAGCTTGCCTTGGCGGGATTTGCATTTGGGAATATCATGCTGTTGAGCTTTCCGGAATATCTTGGGATAGACGATTCAGACAAGAGTCTGCGTTTCGTGTTTTCTTACTTGAATATTGTATTGTCTGTTCCGGTCATCCTGTACAGTGCGCGTGATTATTTTATTAATGCGTGGAAAAGTTTTTCACAAAAGCAAATCAATATTGATGTGCCGATTGCCGTAGGCCTTCTCGCATTATTTTCACGTAGTGTTTACGATATTATTTCTCAGAATGGTCCTGGCTATCTTGATTCGTTCACTGGCCTCGTTTTCTTTTTATTGATTGGCCGTTGGTTTCAGGGGATGACATACGAGAGCCTGGCCTTTGATCGGGATTACAAATCATACTTTCCGTTGGCTGTACAAAAGCGATCAGGCAGGGAATGGGTGCCTGTTGTCATTCATGATCTTCAAGTTGGTGATCAGATTAAGATACGGAATTTAGAAATCGTTCCGGCAGACAGCAACTTAGTTTCCGATAATGCCTATATCGATTATAGTTTTGTTACGGGTGAATCGAAACCGGTGAAGGCCAAGTTGGGCGAACTCGTGTATGCCGGAGGACGGCTTATCGGTCAGCCTGTCGAATTGGTCGTAATGAAGAAGACATCGCAGGGGCACTTGACCAGTTTGTGGAACAATCCTGTCTTTCAAAAGCCGGAAGAGCGCGGATATAGAAAGGCGATTGACCGGGCGGCAAAATATTTTACCTGGGTGGTGATGATCCTTGCCTTTGTTACAGCTGTTGTTTGGTATTTCTATGATCCATCAAGAGTATGGCTGGTATTAACTTCAGTATTGATGGTAGCATGCCCATGCGCATTGGCGTTGGCGGCTCCTTTTACGTACGGTTCGCTCTTGCGAGTCTTTGGAAGAAATCATCTTTACTTAAAAAATGCAGACGTGATCGAACGCATGGCTTCGGTGGATGCGGTGGTGTTTGATAAAACCGGAACGGTAACCTACACGAAGGAACCCAACGTACAGTTTGACGGAGAACTGAATAAGGAAGAAACCGCATGGATTAAAACGCTAACCAGTTACTCAACTCATCCATTGAGTAATCTGATCACCAAGTCCATTCATTTACAACCGAGGGGTCTTGTTCAGGATTTCGGAGAACATCCTGGCCATGGCATTGAAGGAATTATTGACGGCCACTCCATCAAATTGGGATCAGCCGCTTTCCTTGGATTCACTCAAAAAATAAACCCTAAAGCGTCATTAATTTTTGTTTCGATCGATAACGAGATAAGAGGATATTTTTCGGTAGCTATTTCTATCCGGAAAAATCTGAGAGAAATGATTGTACATCTGGGAGGAAGATGTTTTGCCTTGCTTTCAGGCGACAATGAAACAGATAAGATACAAATGGGTACATTGTTCGGCCCATCAGTACCGCTTATTTTTAATCAGAGTCCTGGCAACAAGCTAGAGTACATTCGCGAACTTCAAGGGCAGAATAGAAAAGTAATGATGTTGGGTGACGGGCTGAACGATGCGGGAGCCTTAAAACAAAGTGATGTGGGAATTGCCGTAACAGACGACACCAGTGTGTTTACTCCAGCCTGTGACGGAATCCTTCAGGGTGATAAGATGGAGTCTCTTGATAAGTTTTTAGCACTTGCTAAATCTTCCACCTCTATCTTAAAGGCCGGTTTTGCAATTTCATTTATGTACAATGCAGTTGCATTGACGTTTGCTGTCACCGGACATCTTACTCCCTTGGTGGCGGCTATACTAATGCCCATAAGCAGTATCAGTGTAGTTGGATTCTCAACGTTGGCCGTCAATTACGTGGCCAGTAAAAAATTAAAAAACATTAAGCTATAAAACTATGTATACTTCAGGAGGCGAAGCAATCAAGATGATTAAGTCGGGGGATCGTGTATTTGTGCACGGGGGTGCAGCCACGCCTCATCACTTATTAAAAAAATTAACCGAAAGGGCTTCAGAGTTATTTAACATTGAAATAGTGAGCATCAGTTTGCAAGGCGAAGTACTGATTGCGCAAAAAAAGTATAAAGATAATTTCCGGATCAACTCACTCTTTGTCTCAGAAAATATCCGCGAAGCGGTGAATGAAGGGCGCGGGGATTATGTGCCTATATTCTTGAGCGAAATTCCCAATCTTTTCAAAAGAGGAATTTTACCAATTGATGTAGCACTGGTGCAAGTCTCTCCACCTGATAAGCATGGATATTGTTCATTGGGAACATCCGTTGATATTGCTATTGCCGGTGTTAAAGCTGCCAAAAAAGTTATTGCTCAAATCAACCCGCGTATGCCGCGCACGTTGGGCGATGGCATTGTCAGTGTTCACGAATTCGATGCCATGGTTTTTGCGGAAGAAGAACTCCCGGAAATAATTCAGACCAATCCGAGTGAAATTGCCATGAGGATAGGCGCACATTGTGCTGGGCTGGTAGAAGATGGAGCAACTATTCAAACTGGCATCGGCTCTATTCCCAATGCAGTGTTGGCAAGTCTTACCCATCATAAAGAATTGGGGATACATACTGAAATGTTTTCGGATGGCATCATCCCTTTGATAGAAAAAGGAGTCATCACCAATCAGCATAAGAAAAAGCACCGAGGTAAATCGGTCACTTCTTTCCTTATGGGAAGTCGGAAGTTATATGATTTTGTTGATGATAATCCATCAGTGGCGGTTTTAGGCATAGACTATGTGAATGATACTTCCGTGATCAGGACTAATCCAAAAGTTACAGCCATCAACAGCGCTATTGAGGTGGATATTACGGGACAGGTCTGTTCAGATTCGATTGGCACCTACCACTTTTCCGGTGTAGGTGGCCAGATGGATTTCATTCGGGGAGCTTCCCTTTCGGAAGGAGGAAAACCCATTATCGCGCTGCCTTCAGCCACAGGAAAAGGAATTTGGCGAATTGTTCCTTTTCTAAAACAAGGCGCAGGTGTAGTTACAACCCGAGCCCATGCCCATTATATTGTAACAGAGTACGGAGTCGCTTACCTGTATGGCAAAAATATGAGGCAACGAGCGAAAGCACTTATCGAAATTGCTCATCCCAACCATAGGGAAGCACTGGACAAAGCGGCTTTCGATCGATTCCATAATTATCAATTTGAACATTCTATGTATTAACCATGAACATTATTATCATTCTCATTGGCATAAGTCTTTCCATCGCTGTAGGGTTTCTGATCCTCTTCATTTGGAATATAAAAAGTGGTCAATATGAAGATACGTACACACCATCCATCAGAATTCTTTTTGAGGACAAAAAGAAGGAATCGAAAGACAAGGAAATCAACATTGCATTAAAGGGAGTCTCTAAAAACTCCATCTCCCCTTCTATATTGGAGAAGGGGCAGAGGTGATGAATGGAAAGGTTTTTATAGTGCATTAAAGAGTAAACATTAGAATCATAATCTGATAGTGTTAAATTGTCTTTCCGCAAGGAACTTACCTCACCGGCCTGAATCTGGTTTATAAATTATTTTGGTGAAGAGTAATTCCTGACAAAACTCATCTTTTCTGCTAACCTCTATCAGGTTTGCCTCTTCAACCTAGGCCTACTTTTATGACTGTCAAAAAGCACTAACCGGAGCATCTATGGAATTGGAAAAATTCAGTTATGACAATAAAATTGTCAAGGCATTTATTGTAGTCACCGTGGTGTTTGGATTAGTGGGCATGCTGGTTGGGCTCACAGCCGCTATCCAATTGTTTTATCCCATCTTTAATTTCGATCTTCAGTACACCACGTTTGGACGCATTCGTCCGCTACATACAAATGCTATCATCTTCGCCTTTGTTGGCAACGCTATGTTTGCTGGGATTTATTATTCCATGCAGCGTTTGTTAAAGACCCGCATGTTTAGTGATACGCTGAGTTGGATCCACTTCTGGGGATGGCAGCTTATCATCCTGGCTGCAGCCATTTCACTTCCATTAGGCATGACCACCTCAAAGGAATATGCTGAGCTGGAATGGCCCATTGATATCGCTATTACAATTATTTGGGTGGTATTTGGTTGGAATATGATTGGCACAATTATCAAGCGAAGGGAGCGACACATGTATGTGGCTATCTGGTTTTACATTGCCACGTTTGTAACGGTTGCGGTTTTGCATGTCGTGAACTCGTACGAAATACCTGTGAATTTCTTTAAGAGTTATTCAGGATATGCCGGTGTTCAAGATGCTTTAGTGCAGTGGTGGTATGGTCACAACGCAGTAGCCTTCTTCCTCACAACACCCTATCTCGGCATGATGTACTACTTCTTGCCGAAGGCCGCCAACCGTCCGGTGTACTCTTACAAACTTTCGATTATTCATTTCTGGTCGCTCATTTTTTTATACATCTGGGCTGGCCCTCATCACCTATTATATACGTCCTTGCCCGATTGGGCTCAATCATTAGGAGTTGTTTTTTCTATTATGCTGATCGCTCCTTCATGGGGTGGTATGCTTAACGGGTTGATGACACTAAGAGGTGCTTGGGACAGAGTGCGTGAAGAGCCAGTGCTGAAATTTATGGTGGTTGCTGTCACGGCTTACGGAATGGTAACCCTGGAAGGTCCGTTGTTATCCTTAAAAGATGTCAATGCCATTGCTCACTTTACAGATTGGATAGTAGCGCACGTTCACGTGGGCGGTTTAGGTTGGAATGGCTTCCTTATTTTTGGTATCCTGTATTGGATGGTGCCACGCATGTGGGATACTAAATTGTTTTCAACCAAGCTAGCCAACCTACACTTTTGGCTTGGCACGCTGGGTATTATTTTCTATGCATTGCCAATGTATGTTTCGGGTGTTGTGCAAAGCCTGATGTGGAAAGAATTCAATGCTGAAGGTTTTTTAGTATATAAAAACTTCTTAGAAACAACCGTTCAAATTCTTCCCTTGCACATGTTGCGCGCCATTGGTGGCGGCCTCTATCTCATAGGGGCGATCATCATGACGTATAATCTTATCAAAACTGCCTATGCCGGAAATTTCATTGCCAATGAGGCCGCAGAAGCCGCACCTCTTGTAAAAGAGTATGTGGTACCAAGAAGTGGTGGATGGCATCACCGTTTGCTGGAACATAAGCCTTTGTTATTTACTGTTCTTTCGCTGATCGCGATATTGATCGGAGGTGCTATCGAGATGGTGCCAACCTTCCTGATCAAGTCAAACATTCCAACCATTGCCAGTGTAAAACCCTATACACCTCTTGAACT
>JANOLM010000254.1:0-5342 GCA_031419815.1 Bacteroidia bacterium | reverse complement strand
TCCAATTCCCTGGACAGACATTCTTGAAATCATCCCCGCTCAGGAATTAAAAGTGGATGTCACAGGAATTGGAAAAAAACAAGTTTCGATATCATGAAATCCATCCTGCCTTCTGGCGATGACATTTAGTCCAAGGTTAATTTTGCAGTGGGGGAAGGTGACCATAGTTCAAAATTTCAAATTCAAAGTTCAAAATTGCTATCACTCTGATTTTGAACTTTGAATCTAGAATTATTTCGATAATCGCGCAACCAAATCCTGTGTAATCCCGCTGGACGAAAACCCACCATCGTGCATCAGATTCTGCATCGTCACCATGCGGGTGAAATCAGAAAACATCACAGCGATATAGTTTGCGCAATCTTCGGCCGTGGCATTGCCAAGGGGTGACATCATCTGGGCAAAATCAAAAAAGATATCAAATCCTGAGATGCCGGAGCCAGCAGTTGTTCTGGTAGGCGACTGGGAAATAGTGTTCACTCTCACTTTCTTAAGCGTACCATATCGTTGGCCATAGCTGCGGGCAATAGACTCTAACATGGCCTTCGCCTGCGCCATGTCTGTATAATCAGGGTAAGCCCGTTGCGCAGCAATGTAACTGAGGGCAATCACTGAAGCCCACTCATTAAGGGCATCCAATTTTTCAGAAGTCTGTAATACTTTATGAAAAGAAAGAGCTGAGATATCCAGCGTTTTTAAATACCATTCATAATTCATGTCGCCATATTGCTTTCCTTTTCTAATGTTTGGGCTCATGCCAATGGAGTGCAGCACAAAATCTAGCTTGCCGCCCAAAACTTCCATTGACTTAGAAAAAAGATTGGTAAGATCTTGTTCAGAAGTGGCATCGGCTGGTATCACTTCGGCATTGCAGGCTTTTGCCAATTGATTAATCGTGCCCAGTCGCATAGCGACAGGGGCATTGGTTAGGGTGAAAGAACCACCCTCTTCTTTTACCCTCAATGCCGTTTTCCAGGCAATAGAATTTTCGTCCAGTGCCCCGAAAATAATCCCTCGTTTTCCTTTTAATAGGTTGTTAGCCATAGTCTGATTAGTTTACCCTTTGTTTACCTTTATTGATCTCGCAATATTACGAATAGTCGCGACAGGGGAAAACCGAGAAGTAAATTTACCAGGCAGTTACTATTAATAGAAAGATTCTATATAAATTTCCACTCCTAAAAACCAGACCCCCTATGGAAACACCTTCTTTTCTCACCTCATGGGACCAATATATGATATGGGCAACATTTGCCTTCATTGGTATTGGAGCTCTTATTCTTATTTACCATGAATTCCGCCTGCTGCTAATCAAAGACTACAAAGAAAAATATGACTACGTGAACCTGCATGAAATCAAATACTTCTGGTATGCGGTTATGGTATTTGTTGTAGCCGCTGCTTTTTATGCAAATTCCCTGGGCACGCACCTAATTATGACCAAAGGAATGATTTGGTTTTATGTCCGGCTTTTCATTACTGTAAGCTTACTTACTATTGCTTACTTCATTGTGTTTAGCATGGTGCAAATCTATTATCCGCGCTACCTGGAAAAACGCCTAACAAAATTGCGTAACACACCACGCATTTCCCCAGACGGCAACCCCATGCGCAAAGTGCACGAACATGAAGAAGATGCGCATCTTGATGCAAGCCAAATATCAGAAACTAATGTTCATTCCGTGGACTACGATGTTTGGGTTGATGACAAGACTGGCTTCAAAAAGATTGAAAAATATGATTCACATCAGCATGCCGTTGAATGCTCGGAATGCGGATACTACACGATGAAGATTCACAGTGAAGAAATTGACAAAAAACCAACTAACATTGAAGATGGTATTTTACTGAAACATTACAGGTGCAGTTACTGCAAGCACCGCGAAGTGCGTGAAGTAGTATTGGCAAAACTTTCCGATAATGGGTAAAACATTTTACTGAACTTTAAAATGGAACCCCATTCAACGCGATGGGGTTCTTTATTTTACTGGCTATTAGTAGCTTTGGCGAAGTTATATTTGCACTCAACTTCCTCAAAACTTGAGTAAACGATCAGCATCACCAATTGGAATATTTGATAGCGGCATTGGAGGTCTAACAGTGGCGCATGCCATCACTCGGTTGCTTCCACATGAAAGCATGGTTTATTTTGGTGATACCGCCCACCTACCCTATGGCGACAAATCAGAGGCGGCCATCCAGGCATACTCTATAAAGATAGCCGATGTTCTCCTGGCAAAAGGCTGCAAGGTAATTGTGATTGCATGTAATTCCGCCAGCTCCGCTGCATACGAATTATTAAAAGAGTATGTCCGTAAAGAAGCAATGGTTATCAATGTTATTGATCCGATGGTGGAATTGGTCATACACCATTTTGCTGGAAAAAAAATTGGGCTTATCGGCACCAAGCGAACTGTACAATCTGGTATTTACGCAAGAAGGATTTCTGAAGCCGACAAAAACATTGAGCTTTCATCTCTCGCCACTCCGCTGCTGGTGCCCATGATTGAAGAGGGGTTCTTCAACAATAAAATCAGCCATGAAATTCTTGAAAAATACCTTACTGATCCATCCTTAAAAGCTATCGATGCATTGATTCTTGGGTGCACGCATTACCCGCTTATTAAAAATGAAATCTCTTCATTTTATACGCAGAGCATAAGCCTATTAGATTCTTCGGATGTGGTAGCGCAGGCCTTAAAAAATTACCTGGAATCTGAAGACCTTCTCAGCACATCTTCGAGTCCTAAACATCAATTTCTTGTTTCAGATTATACTGCTTCATTTGAAGCCTCTACTCGAATTTTCTTTCAGGAAGAAGTTCATCTTAAGAAACACATGTTATGGAATTGATCTCTTTATAAAATTTCATTAAACATGTATGGTTTTTTATAATTCTCTCACTTTTCGGATTACAGAATTCTAGATATTTGAAAGCTAGGAACCGAAAATATACACATTGCTATTCTTACTGGATTTCCTAGATTGCGTGATGACCAATTAATTGTCATTTAAGCTGGAGATATCTGACCCCCCTCCGTATTTTTAACTATCCTTCGCAAAACCAGGAAAGTATTGATCTTATGAAAAAATGGCCTTTCATTTTTTATTCCATTCTTCACTTTGCAGTTCTGCAGACAGCTGTTGCGCAATCGAAAATTGACAGCCTTAAACAAACGTTGACTAACGTAACCTCAGATTCTTTGCGTGTAAGAATATTAGTAAATCTTTCTGACGAGCATAAATATATAAATATTGATCAGTCACAGGCCTATGCATCAGAGGCCCTCGCCATTTCTGAAAAAAATAAGTGGGATTGGGCTCTTGCACAAAGTACATTGCGGATGGCCACCTTAGGAACCCTCATGGGCGATTTTACAACTGCTCTTAAATTTGATAACCGCTATCTTCAAGCAGTTCGAAACTTGAATGATAGTCTATCCGCAGCAAATGCATTGAATAATATTGGCCAGGACTATTCCGACCTTGGCGAATATGATGATGCCTACTATTTCTTAACTCAAAGTTATAAAGCAGCGAGGTCCATAAAAGATTCCCTTTTGCAAGCCATCTGTCTTCAAAACCTGGGACATGTCTTTAAAGAGCTTGGACAATATGATATCGCCCTAAACCATTTTACCATTTCTTCTCAACTCAGCAAAAAAATTGGAGACTTGGATGGAGAAGCCTATATCAAGGATGAAATTGGCGGCTTGTACTTAAGCAAAAAGGATTTTAAAAAAGCTGAAGAAAATCTTTTAAGTGCGCTTCAAATCATTCGGGAAAGAAAAATTTATGTTATTGAACCCAGGACCATCACAAAATTTGCTGAGCTAAGTATGGAAAAAAAGGAATTTGACTTATCTCTTTCCTATTATGATTCTGCCAACCAGCTCTACACAGTTTCAAAGAACTTTTTTGGCATCGCTTCCATCAAGCTCGGAAAAGGCAAAGTGTTTTTACAGCAACAGCAATTTGCGGAATCATTCAATTTAATCGATGAGGCTCTTACCTTGGCCAAATCTTTAAATGCGCGAATACTTGAAATTGATTGCTACGAGCAACTTTCTTTGCTGGCCGAGCAAAAAGGCGACTTCAAAAAATCTCTTAACTACTTTAAAAACTTTAAGACCCTGCGCGACAGCTTGTTTAATCAGGATTTTGCTGAAAAATTATTTCAGGATTTGCGATTTGAAACACAAACGAAAGATTTGGAAATAGCCGAATTAAGCTTAGCCCGCTCCCTGCAGGCCGCGGAAATTAAGCGACAAGGTTTTATCAGAAACATATTGGCAGTGTCAGCTGCCCTTACCGCCATCTTGTTATTTTCAGTATACCGAAGCGGCCAGCGAAGAATCAGGATCAACATGCTACTGATGGAGCACCAGGAAGAAATCAAAAAACGAAGTATTGAACTGGAGCAACTCAACCAGGTAAAAGATAAATTCTTTTCCATTATTTCTCACGACTTGCGCTCTCCCGTCAATGCCCTTGCTGGCATTTTAGATCTGATGGACAAAGACCAAATCAAACCTGAAGAGTTTTCGCGATTGGTAAAAGAGTTGAAGATCCAGTTTAATCACACTAAGACCCTTATCAATAATTTATTAGACTGGGCTCTACTGCAAATGGATAAATTAAGAATCCAAGCTGAAAAAATTAATTTACGACAGATGGTGGATGAAAACTTCAGGCTCTTGAGTTCACTCCATCTGAAGGAGATAGAAATGACCAACCAACTGCCAGAAAAACTTTATGCGTTAGCCGATCTCAACACCATCAATCTGGTGTTCCGGAATTTGATCTTGAACTCAATCAAGTTTACCGAAAGCGGAGGAAAAATTTGGGTGGACGCAAAAGAAAACGGAAATGAAGTAACTATCTCTGTTTCCGACAATGGTGTGGGTATTACCCCCGAAGTCCAAGCCATCATTTTTGAAAAAACATCTGGTTACAGTACGCGTGGTACAGCTAACGAAAAAGGAACTGGCCTCGGCCTTATCCTCTGCAAAGAGTTTGTAGAACGCAATGGAGGCAAAATTTGGCTTCATAGCGAAGTAGGCAAAGGAAGCACTTTTAGCTTTACGCTGAAGAAGGGGTAAAATAGTTTCAGTATGCCTGTGCCTGACTCTGGTTTTACCAAAAAAAATAGAGTGGAACAAGGAGTGGTCTGAAAAAATAATAGGGCATCTCTAAAAACTCCTTTTGACCTTCTCCTTTTGGAGAGGATCATGAACCTCAAGGAGAAAGGGAGTGACTCCCTTCTCCGTTTCGGCTACCGTTAGGACACAAGTTTATGCTCCAGAGGAGCCCCCTGTCTGCACTATTCTTAATATTCGGGG
>JANOLM010000253.1:0-9246 GCA_031419815.1 Bacteroidia bacterium | reverse complement strand
CAAATGTTAGACTCGTTGATAGAGGTCACCTTTTCAAAGTTCACTAAGTAAGAGCGGTGCACGCGCAGGAACGAATTTGCGGAAAGGTTCTCTTCCACCTGCTTTAGGGTATGGCTAATGATATACGATTGTTTGTCAGTGAAGACTTTGGCATAGTTATCAAATGCCTCAACATACAAAATGTCTTTGGCCTCCAATGCCACCATTTCATTTTTCTCTTTTACAAAAAATTTCTCCGATGACAAAGGTGGCTTTTTAAATTTGTACAACGCCATCTCTACATTGATAAGCAAGTCGCGCTCATCGAATGGTTTTAAGATGTATGCCTGTGGCTGGGTGGCTTTGGCTCGATTAAGCGTAGCGCAATCATAAAAGGAAGTAATGAAGATAAACGGAAGCTTGTGTTTGGAACGAATCTCAGAGGCGAATTCTATGCCATCTCGCTTTCCCTTTATTTGAATATCCAACAGAACAAGGTTAGGCTTGGCCTTTGACAACATAGTTGATGCCTCATCAGCATTGTCAACCGGCCCCATCACGCCATACCCCTTTTCTTTCAATGTGCTGGCAATGTCATCGGCAATGAGGGGTTCATCTTCGACAATTAAAATTGATTTCTCAGAACTCATTGGATGGTTTCGCTATAAATAGTTGCGTTTTACCTCTAAGCTAGAGTAATCCTTTTAAAATCCTTAATACTTATTTGAACAGACGTCCCCGCTTGAGAAACAATGCTAATCTCAGCCTTTAACTTTCGCATAAGCGAATTAACCATACTTAGCCCAAACGACTGATCTGCCTTTATAGACGCATCCATACCCACGCCATCGTCCTTCACCATTAGAAGTAGTTCATTCATTGTATCTTTTAATGAAATCAAAATCGCCCCGCTCCTTTGGTTGGGGAAAGCATATTTCATTGAATTGCTCACCAATTCATTTATAATGAGGCCAAGTGGAATGGCTGAATCCACATCCAATAAAATATTTTCAGACTCAATCTTTATTTCAATTCGCTCTGTATCCAGACCATAAGAAGAAGTCAGGCTACTCACTAATCGACTGATGTAATCATTCATCTCCACACCGGAAATAGTATCCTCCTGATAAAGTTGCTCATGAATCAGCGACATAGACTTCACACGATTTCTGCTTTCGCTAATGGCACCTTGTGCAGCCGAATCCACAAGGCTCTTGGACTGCAAACTCAGCAAACTTGAAATGATTTGAAGATTATTCTTTACCCGGTGGTGGATTTCCTTCAGAAGCGTTTCGCGCTCGGCAAGGGATTTTTCGATGACCCCATTTTTCTCAAACAACAGCATATTAGATTTTTGTTTTTGAGAGTATAAATAGAACACCAGCATTGCTGTAGCCAAAAGGGAAGCAGCAGCGACTATAAAAAAATTACGCTGACTGTTTCTCAACTCATTTTCTTTATTAAGTACAGTAATAGCAGCATCTTTTTTATCTACGTCATAGGCTGCTTGCATCTCGGCTATTTTTTGATTGTTGTCTGCGGTCATTATTTTGCCGTTGGCCTCGACATAACGTGTTAGCATTTCATAGGCTTCCTTATACCGTTCCAGTCCTGCATAAGCTACGGCCAGAGCATGGTAGTTTTTAGTTTGCCATGCAGTGCTGTTTAATTCTGTCAAAATCCGGTTGGCTGAATCGGCATGTTGAAATGCCAAGGAGAATTTTTTCCAGTTATTATAAAGTCCCGATATGTTGTAATGAATAATACCGATGGCTCTTTTGCGCCCAACTTTTTTCTGTATTCTCATGCCTTCAAGAAAAGAATACTCAGCAGAATCATATTGCTTTGTATTGGTGAAATACATTCCATAATTCAGAAAAGCGGTATAGCGTTGCTCTGTATCATCAGTTTGTTTTGCATGGCTCATCTGCTCCTGAATTGCAATTCTGGCATCGTCCAGTCTTCCTAATTCCAATAAAGTTGAGGAAATCCTGTTAGAGGAGAGCGCCAACCAATATTCCCTCCGGACTTTAGGGCCTGACATGGTGCTTGCTATTTCTTTCGATGCGTGAAAATACCGTAGTGCAGCGCTGTCATTACCCATCACATGATAACAATCACCAATACCATTGTTAATATTAATGCGAGTATTGTAAGCATCAGGCTTTACATATTTTAATGCTTCAAAAAATGAATTGATAGCATTCTGCAATTGGTTGCTTTCGCTTAAATGAAAACCATTGTCATGCAAGGCAGTTGCCCAATGAGCAGAATCATTTGTGATGACAGCGTGTTCCATTTCTTTTTTGACATATAGAATTGTAGAGTCCTTGTTACCTGACAGTCGGTAAGCAAAAACTAGGTAGTTATACATGGTGAATATTTTTTGGGGAGCATCGCCTTTTCTATAATAATCCAAAGCCTTTCTATATGCCCAAACAGAGCTATCAGCCTTTCTCAAATAATAATAAGCGTTGCCCATCTGTTCATAACCCATTCCCAATCCCATTAAGTACAAGGGTTTTTGCGAAACATCGGCCATCATTTTACTTATCTGTAGCACAACTTTCGGACTGGAACGTTGCATGGTTTCCGCGGCCTGATACCAAACCTCAACTTTCTGTGTTGATGAGTTTAAATTCTCACCTAATAACTTAAGGCTATCCAGAAGCAAATCTTGCTCTAATTTCTGGCCGAAGGAGAATTGAACCTCGGCTGTCAAAAGCAACACGACAACAAGAGTAACTTTTTGAATCGTTCGCATAATATTGGAGTTGGCTTAAAAGAAATATAGCATTATTTCTCAGAGGAGGCAAAACCTAGGCTCGTGCTTACTACATCAGTTTAATAGGAAGAATATGTACATTTTAAAGAAAATTCAGCATGGGTACCGCCTATGACCACTGCCCAATAATGAAAAAGCCGGAGGGCTTTACGCTCCGGCTTATTGAGTACTGACTTAAAATTTCAATTAAAACTTCTTGCCGGGGAAATAGGCAACATCGCCAAGTTCTTCTTCTATGCGGATAAGCTGATTGTATTTCGCCATCCTGTCGGAGCGGGAAGCAGAACCCGTTTTGATTTGTCCCGTGTTCAAAGCCACAGCTAGATCGGCAATGGTATTATCCTCCGTTTCACCCGAACGATGAGACATGATGCTCTTGTAGGAATTTCTTCTGGCAAGATTTACAGCATCAATGGTTTCAGTTAACGATCCAATCTGATTCACTTTAATCAAAATCGCATTAGCAACACCTTTATCTATTCCGTCTTGAAGGCGATTTACATTAGTTACAAAAAGATCATCCCCAACCAATTGTACTTTCTTACCGATGTTATCCGTCAGTGCTTTCCATCCTGCCCAGTCATCTTCAGCCAAGCCGTCTTCAATTGAAATGATTGGATATTTTTTTGACCAGTTCGTCCAGTATTCGGCCATTTCCAAAGGCTTTAATTTTTTTCCAGAAGACTTCTTGAAATGATACGTCTTGGTTTTGCTGTCGAAGAATTCCGTAGCAGCTGGATCAAGAGCGATGAACACATCTGAACCTGGCTTGTAACCAGCTTGTTCAATTGCCTTCAACACAATCTCAATGGCTTCTTCATTTGACTTAATGTTCGGAGCAAATCCACCTTCATCACCAACGTTCGTAGATAAGCCTTTGTCATGAAGAACTTTCTTAAGCGTATGGAAAATTTCGGCTCCCATTTGCAACGCTTCAGAGAACGTATCAGCACCAACGGGCATGACCATAAACTCTTGAAAATCAATAGAGTTATCCGCATGGCTTCCACCATTCAAAATATTCATCATCGGCACAGGAAGCGTGTTGGCATTTACTCCGCCAATATATCTGTACAAGGATTGGCCTGATTCCATGGCGGCAGCTTTTGCAACAGCAAGGGAAACTCCAAGAATAGCATTCGCGCCAAGCTTTCCTTTGTTAGGTGTGCCATCCAACTCGATCATAATCTTATCAATGAAGCTTTGCTCCATCACAGGAAGGCCGACAATTTCAGAGGCAATTTTTGTGTTGACATTGTTAACTGCCTTGAGCACTCCTTTGCCCATGTATCTTTTCTTATCGCCATCGCGTAATTCAACAGCTTCGTGTGAACCTGTTGAAGCACCGGATGGAACAGCAGCACGGCCAAACGCGCCAGACTCAGTAAATACATCTACTTCAACAGTTGGGTTGCCACGACTATCTAAAATCTGACGGGCAAAAATGCTTTCAATTAAACTCATTTGATTAGGGATTTAAGAATTTAGAATTTTGATTTAAGATTTAAGATTCTGTTTGTTCAAAGTTTTCAATGAAGCTGTAAGGATGGCAACAAATTCATCAGATTCTTTGGTTAGTAAATTTAACTCTTTGTCATCGGGACTTAATAGATCCACATCGGAAATAAAAGTCAGCCAGAAGTTGCTTTCATCGGCCTCCTCCAAAACAATTTTTATTTTGTTACTAAAATCATTCTTAGATTTTGCTCTATTGACGGCCCGATAATTAGCAGCTACTGAGGATGAAGATTTAAGAAGTTGGTAAGTCACTATCTTAGCTGCCTCAGTCTTAGGCAATCGCTCTAATAATTTAAAAACTCTTACAGCAAATTGTCGGGTTCTATTTAAAAGTTCACTCTTATCCACACATCTAAAATCTGAATTCTAAAATCTGAAATACATCATTGGTTCACTAACTGATTTTGTCTCACCATTTCTATAAACTGATCAAACAAGTATCTTGAATCATGAGGGCCCGGTGAAGCTTCGGGGTGATATTGTACTGAAAATGCTTTCTTGCTTTTTAACCGAATACCCATAATCGTATTATCGTTCAAATGAAGATGTGTGATCTCCACATCAGGGTTTTTATCAACGTCTTTTTCACTCACTGCAAAGCCATGGTTCTGTGAAGTCATCTCCCCAAGTCCACTGATCAAATTTTTAACGGGATGGTTTAAGCCACGGTGACCGTGGTGCATTTTATAGGTAGACACACCACACGCCAGGGCTAGCAACTGATGCCCCAGGCAAATTCCGAATACTGGTTTATCTGCATTTATAATTTCTTTCACCGTCTTGATCCCATAATCCATCACCGATGGATCGCCAGGGCCATTGGAAATAAAATATCCATGTGGGCTCCACTTCTCCATCTCCGCAAAAGTTGTCTTAGCAGGAAACACTTGAACATAACATCCGCGAGCAACAAGGTTTTTCAAAATGTTATTCTTAATCCCTACATCAAGTGCCGCTATCTTAAATTGCGCGTTTGCATTACCGACAAAGTAAGGCTTTTTTGTGCTGACCAAAGAGGCAAGTTCCAGTCCATCCATAGATGGCACTTTGAGCAATTCCGATTTTAATTCCTCAGGAGTTAAGACAGATGAAATGATGGCGTTCATTGCACCCTTGCTACGGAGATGCCTCACCAACATACGGGTATCAATATCTGCAATGCCAACGATTCCGTGCTTCTCCAAATATTGTTGAAGGCTCTCCTTAGCTGTTTTGCGGCTAAACTCCTCTGAGAATTCATTCACAACCAAGCCACTTATTTTTGGAGAGGAGGATTCCTGCTCTTCATTTACCGTTCCGTAGTTGCCAATATGGGCGCTAGTGTTCACGATGATCTGACCATAATAAGAAGGATCGGTATAGATTTCCTGATAGCCAGTCATACCCGTGTTGAAACAAATCTCTCCACCGGAGGTATCTTTTTTTCCGATGGCTTTGCCTTCAATCAGAAGGCCGTCTGCAAGAAGGAGGTAGGCTTTTTCGTTCAAGTGGTTTGTATATTGGTTTAACAAAAATAGGTTCTCAAACAGATTTTATAGGTATTGTTCCCATTAAAATTTAAACAACCGATTTAACCGCTCCCCTTTCAATAAACTAAATTGTGCAAAGGGCAATAAAAAAAGGGATTGAAACCGAGTCCAATCCCTTTTGTCTATCTTGTAAAACGCTCACTTATTCTGCTTTCTTTGAAGATTTCTTGGCTGCTTTTTTAGGCTTTTCCTCTTTCACCTCAGCTACTGCTGTTTCGGTTAAAGCATCTGCGCCTTCTTCTTTCTTTCCTTTGCGACTTCTGCGAGTCTTTGCTTTCTTCTCTGCTCCGTCTTTCTTATAGAGGTCATTGAAATCTACCAGCTCCAATAAACACATTTCAGCATTGTCTCCCAATCGAACATCCCCCATCTTGATGATGCGGGTGTATCCACCCGGACGATCGGCTGTGCGGCCTGCAACCTCGCCAAACAAAGTCTTAACAGAATCTTTGTTTTGTAAATAAGACATTACAGTTCTGCGGCTGTGTGTGCTATCCGTTTTTGCCTTGGTGATCAACGGCTCAACGTATTTTCTCAACGCCTTAGCCTTAGCAACTGTAGTCGTAATCCTCTTATTAAGGATTAGCGAAGAGGCCATATTCGAAAGCAAAGCACTTCTGTGAGGTGCTGTGCGGCCAAGGTGATTAAATTTTTTACCGTGTCTCATTACTCTTCTTCCAGTTTATATTTGCCAAGATCCATTCCAAAGGTCAGGTTCTTCTCAGCCACTAATTGTTCCAATTCTGCAAGGGACTTCTTACCGAAGTTCCTGAACTTCATCATATCGGAAATATCAAGCTGCACCAGATCGCCCAATGTTTTCACTTCGGCTGCTTTCAGGCAGTTGTAAGCGCGAACAGATAAGTCTAGATCATGGAGATTTGTCTTCAACAGCTTACGCATGTGAAGCATCTCTTCATCCACTTGTTCAATTTCGCTATCCTTACCGGTTTCCAGCTCAATAGATTTATCGGAGAATAACCGGAAATGCTGGATCAAAATATAAGCAGCACCTTCCAAGGCTTCTTCTGGATGGATAGAGCCGTCTGTTTCGATATCGATTAACAGTTTCTCATAGTCAGTCTTCTGCTCCACACGTGTGTTCTCTACACTGTATTTCACATTCTTTACAGGCGTGAAGATGGCATCGATAGGAATGAATCCAAATACTTGTTCCGTTGGCTTATTCTCTTCTGCAGGTAAATAGCCTCGTCCTTTTTCGATGGTCAATTCAATTTCAAAGTGAGCTGTCTCATCCAGGTTACAGATAACATGCTCAGGATTCAGGATCTCAAAAGCTGTAGTGAATTTTGCAATGTCACCTGCTTTGAACTGCTTCTGCTTCTTGATATTTACAGTCACTTTTGTGTCAAAGCCGTCTGTAATTTTTCTGAAACGAGTCTGCTTCAGGTTAAGGATGATTTCCGCAACATCTTCTACTACTCCTTCTATAGATGAAAATTCATGCAACACACCAGGAACCTTGATTCCTGTGATGGCATAACCTTCCAAAGATGATAGAAGAATTCTTCTCAGTGCGTTTCCAATCGTAACTCCATATCCTTTTTCCAGAGGCTTAAAGGTGAAAAGTCCATGAAAATCATCTGACTTTTCCATCACCACTTTCTCTGGCATTTGAAATGCTAATATTGACATAGTCGATTTATTTTATTTTGTTGGATTACTTAGAGTACAATTCAACGATCAATTGCTCATTGATATTTTCTGGAATATCCTGGCGAGGCGGCAGGTTAATAAACTTTCCTACCATTTCACGACCATCCCACTCCAGCCAATTGTACTTTTTAGCGGATTGTATAGACAAGCTATTGGTAATAGTTTCTAACGATTTTGACTTTTCCCGAACCTCAATGCTATCGCCAGCACGAAGTGAGAATGAAGGGATATTCACAACATCCTCGTTTACCAGAATATGTTTGTGAACCACCAATTGACGGGCAGCCCTGCGAGTTGGTGCTATCCCAAGTCTGTACACTACATTATCCAGTCGGGCTTCCAACATTTGAAGCAACACCTCACCCGTTACACCCTTTTTGCGGGTGGCCTTGTCAAAGGTATGGGCAAACTGTCTTTCCAATACACCATAGGTATATTTAGCCTTCTGCTTTTCAGCTAACTGAATAGCATATTCTGACTGCTTACGCTTCTTTCCTTTTCCATGCATACCAGGAGGATAGTTCTTCTTTTGAAGAGCTTTGGTCTCACCTAGAATAGGTTCGTTAAACTTTCTGTTAATTCTTGCCTTAGGGCCTGTATATCTTGCCATTTCTATTTTTGATTTAAGATTTTCGATTTACGATTTTTCGTTCCTCTAAATCTAATTTGTTAATCACCCTATGTTCAACTTTAGAATCTAAATCGTAATTCTAAAATCGTAATTCTAAATTATGTTAAACTCTTCTCTTCTTAGGAGGACGGCAACCATTGTGAGGTAGCGGGGTCACATCACGTATGATGGTAACTTCAATACCTGAATTCTGGATGGTGCGAATAGCAGATTCCCTTCCCGCTCCCGGACCCTTTACAAAAACTTCTACCTTGCGAAGACCTTGCTCAAATGCCTTAGTGGAGCAATCTTGTGCTGCCGTTTGCGCTGCATAAGGAGTGTTTTTCTTAGATCCTTTGAAGCCCATCTTGCCAGCCGAAGCCCAGGAAATAACCTGGCCTGTCGTATTGGTCATAGAGATGATGATATTGTTGAAGGTAGCACGGATATGTGCGTGCCCTACGGCTTCCACATTTACTACGCGCTTCTTCGCTTTATCTTTTCTCTTTTCTACTGGTGCTGCCATATGAAAAGTCTTTTACTTTTATTGATTAACCTTTAACTGCCTTCTTTTTATTCGCAACTGTTTTGCGCTTGCCCTTACGTGTGCGGGCATTGTTCTTTGTCTTTTGCCCACGCACAGGAAGTCCTCTGCGATGACGAAGGCCACGGTAGCAACCGATGTCCATCAAGCGCTTAATGCTTAATTGAACTTCAGATTTCAGTGCGCCCTCAATCTTAAATTTTTCTGAAATGAAAGCACGGATGGCGTTCGATTCTTCATCGTTCCAGTCCTTTACTTTTTTATCAAAGCTCACACCCGAATGCGTCAGAATTTTCTGAGCAGTTCTACGGCCAATGCCAAAAATGTAAGTAAGGCTAATTTCGCCTCTCTTGTTATCGGGAATATCAACGCCAGCAATACGTGCCATAATTATCCTTGTCTTTGTTTATATCTAGGGTTCTTTTTGTTGATCACATACAGCTTGCCCTTGCGCCTAATGATTTTGCAATCAGCGCTGCGTTTCTTTATGGATGCTCTTACTTTCATTTTACTTATATCTAAATGTTATTCTGCCCTTCTTTAAATCGTAAGGCGACATTTCCAACCTTACTTTATCTCCTGGTAGGATTCGGATATAATGCAT
>JANOLM010000252.1:0-2420 GCA_031419815.1 Bacteroidia bacterium | reverse complement strand
CAATCGAAATATGAACTTTGGATGGGAAGGTCATTGTGGGGAATGATGCTGCGCGATGACCTGATGGCATTGGAATATTTATTGAGTAGATCAGAGATCGATTCTCAGAATGTAGGTGTGACAGGTATTAGCATGGGTGCTACCCGTTCGTGGTGGTTGATGGCGTTGGATGAAAGAATCAAAACCGGAGTAGCTGTGGGTTGCCTTACGCGCTATCAGGAATTAATAGCTGAGCAAAAAATGAAGTATCATGGAATTTATTATTATGTGCCAGGTATTTTAAAATATTTTGATACGGAAGCTATCATCAGCTTGATTGCACCCCGACCCGTGCTTTTTATGACTGGCGATCAAGATCCTGGATCACCAGTGAGTGGAATAAAAAAAATTGAAGAAAAAGTGCAACTTGTTTATAAATTATACGGAGCACAAGATAAATTTATTAATATTATCTATCCTGAAACAGGGCATGATTATAAACCAGACATGTGGAGTAAGATGTTGGACTGGATGGACCTGAGATTAAAATAATCGTGACTTGCCAACATGAAGAGCACCCACAAGAATTGTTTTTTTTTGAGCCGTTATATTTAACACATCTATACCTTCAATCTAATGAAACCATCTATACCCAAAGCTACTACTGCGGATAGCCGCAGAAAATTTCTGCAACGCCTTTCATACGGATCATTGGCAGCATTGGCCTTCCCATCTATGGCTGCCGATCAATACGGTTCAGTAGCACTACCATCGGCCACTGGTGTTTTGGATGAACAATACTGGCAACTCGTGAAGAAACAATTCACTGTCCCCGATAATCTGATCATGTTTAATGCTGCCAATCTTTGTCCAAGTCCCTATTTCATCAATGAAAAGGTTTTCGCCATGTCTCGAGAACTTGGTAGCAATGTTTCCTTTCAATACCGCTCTGTTTTTACAAGTCAAAGGGCTAAGGCATTGACTCAGCTTGCGCAATTCGTTGGCGTATCGAAAGAGGAAATTGGTATTACTCGCAACACGAGCGAGAGCAATTGTATTTTAGTGAATGGCCTCGACTTTAAACCTGGTGATGAAATTATTATTTGGGATCAGAATCATCCTTCTAATGGGATAGCATGGGAGAAACGAGCTAAGAGATCCGGTCTCATTGTAAAAAAAGTAATTCTACCAGCAACACCCACGTCAACGGATGAGCTAGTCGCTCTTTTTGCAAAGGCCATAACATCAAAAACTAAATTAATAACCTTCTCGCATGTCTCCAATCTTAGTGGCATCGCTCTTCCTGCCAAAGATATTTGTAGCCTGGCCAAATCAAAAGGAATTATGACCTTAGTTGATGGTGCGCAAACATTGGGCTTGATGGAACTTGACCTACATGATATGGGCTGTGATTTTTTTACGGCCAGCACACACAAGTGGCTGATGGGCCCATTGGAAAACGGTATACTTTACGTGAACAAAGCCCGAATAGAAAGTTTGTGGCCAAATATAATGGGAGGTGGCTGGAAGGAGGAAGGACATACTGTTGATGAAAAAATTTGTATGCTTGGCCAGCGAATTGAAACTACAACTTCGGCAATACCGGAAATCATCGAGTTCCAACTATCTATTGGTAAAAAGGTAATTGAAGATAGAGTGGTCATGCTGAACACTAACCTCAAACAACAGATACAAACCAAAATACCTGCAGCAACTTTTGTTACACCTCTTGCTCTGTCATTAAGTGCTGGCATTGTGATCATCAATCTGCCTGGAAAAGATTCCAAATACATTTTTCAGAAGTTGTATGAAGACTATGGGATTGCCTGTGCCTCAACGGGTGGTATTCGGTTATCTCCACATATCTATAATACCATGGAAGATATAAATAAGGTAGTAAATGCGTTGGCTACTTTGGCGGCATAAGGAATTTCTCATGCATACATTTTTTCAATTTCCTTTTCATAATGTTCCAATAGTGTTTTCCGAACAGGTTTCAAGGTGGTCGTAATTTCACCGCTCGCCATACTCCATTCCTGATGACATAAAACAAAATTTCTAACACGCTCGAAGTTGGGAAGTTCCTCGTTGAGTTGGTTTACCTCTTGTTGTAGTTTAGCTATTACTTTAATATTGTGTACCATGAATTGCGGTGAAGTCCAATGAATGCTCTCTTGCACACACCAGGCTACCAGCATCTCAAAATGTGGAACTATAAGGGCGGTGACATAAGGTCTTTGAAATCCAATGACAAGGCAGCTTTGTATGAAAGGTGATTTTGCGAAATGATTTTGAAGCGGCTGAGGGGCGATGTATTTTCCAGAGGAAGTTTTGAAAATATCTTTTTTTCGATCTGTGATTTTTAAAAACCTTTGATGCACAAACTTCCCGATGTCACCGGTACGAAACCAACCATCCTCCGTGAAAACTTCTTTCGTCAG
>JANOLM010000251.1:0-3092 GCA_031419815.1 Bacteroidia bacterium | reverse complement strand
TGTTAATCGCAAAAATCTTCGCAAGATCTTGAGGGGAATTTAGGGTTTTCTGCTCAGCCTTAAGCTTATCAATGACTTCTTTAGTCTTGTTGACGGTTGTTGCCATATCAGAAACCATTTAAATTATTAGTAAATATATTAAAGTCACGCAAAGGTAGTGAATTTTGAACGAGACAATTCGATGAATGGTCATAGGCAAGGTAATTACCTTTAAATGCGGCCATTATTAAGGCTTTTAAGGTCTGCAAATTTGCTTCAGTGGCATCAATTATAACAAGCCCGTTCGCTTTCTGTTGCTTCACCAAGGCTTTAGTGGAGATCTCTCCAATCCACAAAAATTTAGGCATAGGTGTTGCCAAGATCATTTCTTTTATAACCGGGTCGAATGAGGGATCAAGCGATAGACTATGCTTAAAGGATCTACTTGATGTTAAAAAGAATCGAATAAAAATCTCTTCATCGTTCACTAAGAAGAAGTCTAAAAGAATTTTCTTGAAGAGGTTCTTTGCTTCAAATGCCTCTAAATAAATTTTAGGATAAAGAGGTGCGATGAAATAGGATATTTCGCAATTGTGCCAACTAGTCTCAGGATAGTGAGCCGCAGGAGAACTTAATTTATTAAGTTGATATGCAGGAAGATTGTCATCAATAAATACAAACCTCTTGTTAACATCATCGTTGTCAAAAAGACGCACCTTTTGTTTTTTTATTTGATCTTGAACGCCAGGGTTACTTTCTTTAGTTTCTGAAAGAGAATCGATGTCGCTAGCTGCTAATCTCTCATGTCCAATACAAAGCAGGGCGTGCGCAATATTGCCCTTATAGCGTCTGTTTTCCATAGCAACTATCAACGGTATTCCACTTTCAACGTATGTAGAAAATAGTCTATTGAATTCATCCTGACCAAATTCATTCAATGCATAAACCTTTGTACCAAACCCAAATTCTTTAAGAGCGAATGCCATCTGCTGAATGTTGAGCCCCTTAGAGGGTACTTGTCTTTCGGATGAAACTCGCCTTAATGCATTAATGATCTGTGAAGGAAGGACAGGTTTATACTCAGGATACTTATTTCCAAAATATTCCATAATTGCCCAAAGCGTAGTTTCAGCACAGGTTATCGTCTCTGTATCTTGGGAGGAGTGAGGAAAGGCATTTACAGAAAATTTTAAAGAATTGGCTGTTGCTTTAATGGGCGCTGTTACACATAAGAAATTATTACCCTTTACTGCCTTAGGCGATATTGCACTTCTCCCGACTATTTTTGGATCAGTTGGACGAAGTATCATAAAGCCTAAGTAGCGCGCCTGAAGTTCAGCATAGCTCTTCTCATTTGTAAAGTGATCAGTTACAATTTCTCCATTAAAAAATGAAAGGCGTATGCAGTCTTTATTGTAGTAGCCAAGTTTGGAGGAAAAATATGTGTAATAACTATCTCGATATACTTTGTCAGTGTACGGACTTTCAATTAAAACCCAGGTTGTGTCAATTAGATTTTGAATATGACCTAATTTTTCTAATGCTTCCGTATAAACTAAATCAGAGTAATTAGATTCTAATTCAAAATCACTTCTTAAAATGGGTAGCAAGTTCGCTTTAAGATCAGCCTTGCTGCAGAGTATACGTTTAATAGACATGGTGAGAATGTTTAAAGCCAAGAAGTTATTGTACTTCTATTATACTATTCTCAAAGATAGCCTAACAAATATTAATCTCAGAATTGGATAGGTTCAACCCAATGTTTAGGTGCCGATATGAGAACTGCTGATGGCTCTTGATCAGCACATCCAAGATGCTTTTGACAAGTGCATGATGAGTCAGCTATCTTATTTTTTTCAACTATAGATGTTCATTTTGAGCTAAGATTTATTTCGAGGAAATTTTTTGGCATTGAAAACCGCCCTGTCAAAAATCCGATACAAAATCCAGCGACTAATCCCCCCGCAATGGTTGTTAGATATCCAACTGTATTCAGTTGTGGCGTATCAATCCAATATGCATCCGGATTTCCGCCATTCTTTTTCGCTTCTGATGCTTGAGTTTGTCTTTGCAGTTTCTCATCATCAGTCATAAGTTCTTGACTTGCTAATCTAGCAGAAATCATTCTTCTACAATACACACATGGCTCCCCCGGAAAGAGGTTGTTAACCTGTACAATTTGTCCTGTTATACTTCCATCTGCTCCCTCCATTGCAACTCCCACATCAATTACAGGCATGAGATATCTAGTACTTATATCTGTCAATGCAACTCGTGCCGAATAGAGATCTGTACATCCCAAAACTATGTTTGCTTCTAAAATCTGATCTAAAACTTTCTCTTGCGGTAAACTACCCTGGATGGCAATAACCTCACAATCTGGATTGAGTGATTTTATAAATCGTTTTGCTATTAAGCTTTTTGGTTCACCCTTTCCAATATCATTTTTAGTGCTGAAATGGTTTCTTTCAAAATTTGAGTCATCGAAGACTTTTGGGTCCACAACGATGAACTTACCAACACCTGCTCTTACTAAGAGTTCTACAATTGGAGAGCCTGTTCCACTTAACCCCATTACAGCAACTGTAGAGTCGGCCAATGCCTCCGCAGATTCAATGCTAAATTGAGATGCTAGTCGAGCTGTTCGTTTCAATGCTTCAGGTGAAAGTCTTCTTTCCCTTGTAAAATCATTTAACCTAACTGGACAATTTTCAATTATAAAACGATCTACCTCATACCAATTGTCCTTCCACCATACTCGGCCGCTTCCAGAAAATATATCCCCTGATTTAGAAAAGATTAAGCTAGCAAAGGGACGATTTGCAATATATCCTGCAAATAGATTTGCAAAGTATGCTTCCATGTTATCATCTGAAAGACTCGGAAATGTAGAGTATCCTTCCGGATGAGAATGAACAACGCCTACACCAAATAGATGCTTATCAATACCTCTTATTATTCTTCTTGTATACTGACCTTTAAATTCAGTTACCTCACTTTGAGTATCAATGTCTCCTGCTAAAGGCGCATCAATAAAATTAACAGTGAGAATCAACCCATAATGAGATTCTCTCCACCCAAAACGAATGAAGGAACCCCACTCATTTTCAGGA
>JANOLM010000250.1:0-1716 GCA_031419815.1 Bacteroidia bacterium | reverse complement strand
CATCAACTGTTGCGATACACTTCAACTCAATTCCAATTGGCGTTGGAAGTGCATTCACCTCCACTGTGGTGCGGCAAGGCTGATTCTCTTTAAAATATTCAGCGTAAATTTTATTGAAGTTCGGAAAGTCTTTCTTCATGTTTGTGAGAAATACAGTTACATCAATGAGGTTTTCCCATTTCGAACCTGAAGCTTCCAAGATCAGCTTTACGTTTTGAAAAACGGAATGGCATTGCAGTTCAATGTCATAAGCAATTATATTCTTCTTCTCATCCAAGGTTACCCCGGGAATTTCCTTTGAACCGCGCTTGCGAGGCCCCACACCAGAGAGAAAGAGTAAGTTACCTACTCTGCGCGCATGGGGATAGGCGCCTACCGGTTCCGGGGCTTGCGATGAATTGAATTGCTCATTCATTGTTTTTAATTCAAATTGGAATTGTTTGAATATTTAATTGACAGTTATAAAATAAGTGATACCACAATCATTAGCGACAAATTTGTCAATTGTTCTTAGCCCATTGTCAACTGTATTCAGGGCATCTCTAAAAACCTAGCCTTTGACCACCTCATCCCTGCCTACCGGACAGGCAGGCTCAATCCTTCTCCAACAGGAGAAGGTCAAAAGGAGTTTTTAGAGATGCCCTTCATTCTATTCCAAACACCAAACTCGTCCACAGGCTATGATAAATGGTTTCATCTTTTTCAGAATGAATCATTCGCACCGAACTCACCATCCACGGGCCTTTGTTGCTAATGGGAAATCTAATAGTACCATCATTTTCAGTGTATATATTTTGCAAAAAGACTTTGTTGCCAATGTGGCTCCATACTTTCACCAAGGCATGCTCACTGGGCTTGCCTTCGAAAAGTACCTGGCATTGAAGATAATCGCCAGAAGCCAACGTGTATGGATTTTTATCCGGAGTAATTTCCAACCGAAGCCCGGCTTTCTTTTTAAAAGTGTCATCAGCTTTGTCGCCAGCCTGAACCAGCAATTTTGCGAATCTTGTGTAGTTTTCCTTTGAGGGATTATTCAGCCCATTTGTTTTTTTTCGCTCCTCCAAAATGTAATCGAGACCATCTTCTTTTAAGTAATCATTAAACTTTTGTGCTTCCATTTCAATATAGGCTGCATCACTTTGCATCACCAAAAGGTGTGTTCCTTGCTGCGAAAATTTAAATGACAAATTATTTCCTTCTGTGGTCATCACTCCTTTCAGCAAATCCTTTTTTCCTGAAAGATTATGCATTTCCAGTTTCTCTGCTTTGTGACGTTTCAAATCCCAAAACTCTCCGGTGAAGCTCTCGCCCACCATAAAATCCACTTTCATTTCTTCTCCAACCTTATATTGAAATTTCTTTGGTTGCAACCAAAACTCATGACTTATCCCAACCAGAGTCACCAACATCAAGACTAAAAGAATTCGAACTTTCCTTTTCATAACTTTTAAAATTGACAATTGTGTGTTGATCAACTATTCATTATTGATTCGATCTCCTCCGCTTCAATGGGAATATTTTTCATTAAATCAATATTCGTATTTTTACCAATCACCACATTGTTTTCGAGTCGAACACCAAACTTCTCTTCTTTAATATAAATTCCAGGCTCAATCGTCAAAACAGATACTACCTGAAATTTATCATGCATATTGCCAACAACGTGCACATCAAGGCCCAGCATGTGCGAGGTGACATGATAGAAATATTATTTAT
>JANOLM010000249.1:0-4419 GCA_031419815.1 Bacteroidia bacterium | reverse complement strand
CAAACCACTAATATTGCAGTCCCAAATTCTCCCTTAGCTCAGCTGGTTAGAGCATCTGACTGTTAATCAGAGGGTCTTTGGTTCAAGTCCAAAAGGGAGAGCTGGTTAAAGCCCAGATCATTTAGTTGATTTGGGCTTTTTTATTTAGTCTAATCAATTTTTCGCAGTGGTCGTCCCCTCAAATAATTTTCCTGCCCAACCTTTTGAAATGTGTTTCCGTTAACTAACTTTGAAATCAAAAGTACTTTTAAATGGAAGAACATCAGGCGTATCAAAAAGATCTTGAATCTATCAGAAAGCTCATGGAGCGATCTTCTAAATTCATTTCGCTCAGTGGATTATCAGGTATTATGGCGGGCAGCTTTGCTTTAATCGGTGCAACCATAGCCTATTATCTCGTTCATTATCCTGTTTCACCTTTTGAGTATCGGGTTTATTCCGATCAACATCCAGATGTTCTTTTGAAATTGGTGTTGGTTGCAGCAGTGGTGCTGACTAGTTCCATTTTGAATGGGTTTTGGTTGAGCTCCCGAAAAGCAAAACAAGCGGGTGTAAAAATGTGGGACGCTACCAGCAAAAGGCTCTTTATTAATTTGTCCGTTCCATTGATTACAGGTGGAGTATTTATTCTCATTCTGTTGACCAATGGTCATTTTGGAATAGTTGCTCCTGCGTGCCTCATTTTTTACGGCCTTGCCTTAGTCAATGCAAGCCCCAATCTTTATGAAGAAATCCGTTACCTGGGTTATTTGGAGATAGCACTTGGTTTGATATCGGCTGCCATGCCTGGTTATGGACTACTTTTCTGGGCCATCGGCTTTGGACTTTTGCATATTATTTACGGATCAGTCATGTATAAGCGCTACGATTCGTGAAGAACCCATTCGACAATTTAGATAAGGTGCTGGAGCATAAGGCGCGCTTGCAGATTATTTCTGTGTTGGTGGCGAATGAGTCTTTCGACTTTAATTCTATCAAAGAATTATTGACTCTCACGGATGGAAGCCTGGCAACGCATATCAAAGCACTGGAACGTGAAAAATATATTTCGGTGATAAAAACATTTGTAGACAGAAAACCGAACACGCGTTACAAGTCTACAGAGCGGGGCCGCAACGCATTTAAAAAACACCTTGAAGCGATGGAGGAATTGATCAAGCAGCAACGGAAGTAAAAAAATTTATCGTTTAACTTTTAAAATAAAAGTACTTTTAAATAAAACATCTATGGAAACAAACACATCTCTCAATCTTTTTGAACGCCTCAATCACTGGATCAAAGAATCCATTACAATCAAGTTGATGTCTATCGGTTTCTTAGTAATCATCTTACTGATTCCTTCGGCTTGGATTGAATCACTTATTGTAGAGCGGCAAAGTCGTGCTGAATCGGTGATACGGGAAATATCGGGTAAGTGGTCGGGTGAACAGACCATTGTCGGTCCTATTCTTGTCATCCCTTTTATTAAGCGCGAAAAAATTGACAAAGGCAAGGATGGAATTGAGATCAGGGAATGGACGGAGAAAGCTTTTTTCCTTCCGGAGAAACTTGACGTTACCGGAAAGGTTGATCCCCAAATTCTTCATCGCGGAATTTTTGAGGCAGCCGTGTATGAATCGGAACTCGATCTGGCGGCTAACTTTACTCCTCCTGATTTTCAGAAGCTGAACATTGCCGAAGCCGATGTGCTTTGGAAAGAGTCGTATCTGATTCTCGGGTTGAACGATCTGCGAGGAATCAGTAAAAACCCAACAATGAAAATTGGTAATCAGGAGTTGCTGGGCGAGCCCTCTAGTCAGATTGGATTGACTACTCAATATAAAAATGCAACTGACTCTTTTGATGTAAATACAAATGGCACCACGAGTGAAAACGGAATCATTGCACCGTTAGGTTGGCTAAGTCAGGAAGATTTTTCCGGATTGGTTTCGATTAAGCTAAAAATGAAGGGGAGCACGTTGTTGTATTTTGTTCCTGCTGGAAAGACAACGCATGTATCATTGCAGGGTCCGTGGGCCAGTCCAAGTTTTGACGGCAACTTTTTGCCATCCTCCCGTGAAGTTACAGAAGCTGGTTTTACGGCACAATGGGATGTTCTCCATTACAACAGGCCTTTCTCACAGCAATGGATAGGTGCCAATCAAAAACTTTCAGGATCTGAATTTGGTGTAAAGCTTTTGATTCCAGTTGATCAATATCAAAAAAGCATGAGGACATCCAAGTATGGTGTGTTAGTTATACTGCTCACTTTTATTTCGCTATTCATGGTGGAGATCATGCGCAAAGTCCGCATTCATCCCTTTCAATATATACTGATTGGTGCAGCTCTTATTATTTATTATTCGTTGTTGCTTTCGTTTTCCGAGCATGTGGGTTATAACATGGCCTACTTTATTGCAACGGCTGCAACAGTTATCTTAATCAGCTTGTATTCAACTACTTTCTTAACCGACAAGAAGCTGGTTTTTATTTTCAGCTCCTTGCTTGTATTTTTTTACGGATTCATTTTCGTAATCATACAGTTGCAGGATTACTCACTATTGCTCGGCAGTTTAGGATTATTCTTCATCATCGGCTTGCTGATGTATTTCTCTAAGAATATCAAGTGGTATGAGGAGTCACCTCATCCCTAGTACCTCATCCGGCCTTCGGCCACCTTCTCCAAAGGAGAAGGAAATCGGTCTAAAGGATTTCTAATGGAGAAGGAAATAGTTTAACCCTCTCCTTCAGGAGAGGGCAAGGTGAGGTGACTAAAAGGTCTCTCTATAATAGAGAGACCTTTTTATTATCTTTCTGGTAAGTCCCATGTGCCATGAAAATCCTAAATCTGCTTTTTCTCATTCTTCCATTTGCATCGCTTGCTCAAACCTTAGTTGTTCCTTCTACGCGTTGGTCTACACAACCCTGGGAGGCGCGTTGGGTTGGCCCCACAGAAAATAAATCGCAGTATGGTATTTATCATTTCAGAAAAACATTCTCGCTGTCTAGTCCACCAGAAAAATTCATCATTCATATTTCAGCCGACAATCGCTACCGCCTTTTTGTAAATGGTATTTATGTTACCGAAGGTCCTCAACTCAGCGACCTTCGTCATTGGAAGTTTGAATCGTTGGATATTTCTAAAAATCTTAAGCAAGGAGAAAACACATTGGCAATTCAAGTGGCCTACTTAGGCGAAGTAGCGCCCGTGTTTATGATGGGCAACCAAGCGGCATTGATCGTGCAGGGAGATGATGCGGCATCGGCCATTGTGAATACTGACAAAACATGGAAGTATAAAGAGGATGAATCCGTGAGCCCGATTGTATTCAAACCAGGGCAGAAGGAATTATTTTTTCAATACTACGCTGCAGGGCCCTTAGAGAAAGTAGATGGCAACCTTCATCCGTGGGGATGGGAACAACCAACTTTTAATGACACCAATTGGACGAGTCCATCGGTAATGCAAAATGGTACAACTTTCCGTGCCGAAGGTTATGGTGATGCGCAGTGGGAACTAACTCCTCGCAATATTCCGCTCATGGAGCATTCGTATGAAGAATTGAACTTACTTAGGAGATGGGAGGGAAAACTGGAGACGGGTATAAAAGCTGGTGCAATAAAATTTCCACTTAAAATTCCGGCCAATCAAAAGGTCACTTTGCTTTTTGATAACAGAAAACTTACCTCAGCTTTTCCTGAATTTGTGACAACAGGAGGAAAGGGTGCTGAAATCAAAGCCATCTATGCCGAAGCGCTTTTTGATGACATCAAGAATAAAGGCCATCGCGACTCCATCACAGGAAAATCTATTCATGGCGTGTATGATATTTTTCTTGCAGATGGAGGAAGCAACAGGTTATTCACCTCAATTTCTTATCGAACATTCCGCTATGTGCAATTTGATATTACCACAGGAGATCAGCCATTGACAATCACTAAATTAGGCAGTTGGTTTACAGGCTATCCGTTCGAGAAGAAAGCAATATTCACAGCAAGTGATCCGCAGCTCTCAAATGTTTTTGATGTTGGTTTTCGCACGGCACGGTTATGTGCTTATGATACGTACATGGACTGTCCCTACTGGGAGCGGCTTCAATATATTGGCGACACTCGCATACAGGCTTTTGTTTCGTATTACGTTACAGGTGATGACCGTCTCGCGCGGAATGCCATAGAACAATTTGAATGGTCCATGACCTACGATGGACTTACCTACAGACGTTATCCTTCAGAGTTACCTCAATTTATTCCAAATTATTCATTAGTGTGGATTACGATGGTGCATGATTATTTCAAATACCGTAATGATCCTCAATTTGTAAAATCTTTTCTTCCGGGCATTCGCAGAGTTATTGAACACTTTGAACAATATGTGACAGACGATAAGATGATGCGATTGCAACCGTATTGGGATTTCTTTGATCATAGTTTTAGTGC
>JANOLM010000248.1:0-1541 GCA_031419815.1 Bacteroidia bacterium | reverse complement strand
GGGTTTTAGTAATTCTTTGATGCGAGCATTCATGATCAGTAGGCAGTAGGCAATTGGCAGTAGGCAGAATTTCTGGCCATGTTAAATGCTTTTCTTCAAATGAATATTTTCTAACAGATGCTTTGTAACCGCAGTTGGAGTAACACCTTCGGCCTCTGCTTTGAAGTTCATAAGTATTCTATGACGAAGCACCGGATAGGCAACATGCTGAATATCTTCTTGCGTAACCGAAAAATTTCCATGCAGCAAGGCACGTGCTTTTGCTGTAAGGATCATCGCTTGCCCGGCTCGTGGTCCCGCACCCCAACGTACCCATTCGTTTACAAACTTCAATTCACTTTGTTCAGCACGTGTGGCACGAACTATCCTGCTAACCCAATCAATCAAGTCATTATTAATATGTACTTCGCGCACTAGTTTTTGTGCCTCAAGTATTTTGCTTCCATCTATTACTTTTTTGATTTCATTTCCTTTTCTACCCGTTGTACTTTCAAGAATGGTGCGCTCTTCTTCTAACGATGGATACCCTACTTTGATATGCAGTAAAAACCGATCTAGTTGAGCTTCGGGTAATGGAAACGTTCCTGCTTGTTCGATCGGGTTTTGAGTAGCCAAAATAAAGAAAGGTCGTTCGAGCGGATATGTAGTTCCGGCATAAGTCACTTCAAACTCCTGCATAGCTTCCAGTAATGCGGATTGAGTTTTTGGAGAAGTGCGGTTGATTTCATCCGCGAGAATAATGTTGGCGAAAAGGGGACCTTTGTTGAACTTAAAAATCCGTTTGCCCGTAGTGTGATCTTCCTCCAGAATTTCTGTACCGATAATATCCGAGGGCATCAAGTCAGGAGTAAATTGAATTCGCCTGAAGCGAAGGTCAATGGCTTCCGATAACGTGCGTATCATCAGAGTTTTTGCCAGACCAGGAACTCCTTCCAACAGCGCGTGTCCACCCGCCAGAAATGTGATTAGCAATTGATCAATGATTTCACTTTGCCCAACAATTACCTTTCCAATTTCTTTTTTAAGATTGGCAAGGCCGCTGATAATTTCTTCGGCTGATTTTTCCACTTCTCTTAAATCTTGATTCATACCTTAATTACTAAGTCCTAATGCCCAAGTCCTAACTGGTTAAGGCATACATAATAATATTCACACTAAACTTTGTATTGTCAATTCTATAAAACCGTTTGTTCCTGAAATCATAGTCCCACTCGCAACCATAATCTTTGTTGCTATAGAGCACACCAATTTTGCCTTTAATTTCAATCGCCTTTAAATAATTATGTACAATGTCATCGCCCCAACCATTCAACTCCTGCGATGTAGTGGGCGGCCCTTCAAATTCAAAGAAAGAAGAATAGATCGGATGATTGTTTGGGATTTTAATCAATGCTTTTGCTCCAAAGATCTGTTCCATCTGCGCTTCAAAGGATTTCGAAAACAATCCATCAATGTCATGGTTGCAATCGTCTACAAATACAAAGCCACCGTTTCGCACGTACTTCTCAAAGTTCTCCCGTTCTTTTCCTGTGAACTCTACC
>JANOLM010000247.1:0-4009 GCA_031419815.1 Bacteroidia bacterium | reverse complement strand
AATTGATTGTCAGGATTGTTGAACTCTTTCAACACCTTGCCACTAACATAATCCAGCACCACTAGTTTAATTTTATAATCGGTTCCGCTTTCAACTGTAGCCACTTTGCTGCCATCTGGCGATAACGCAGCGGATGAATATCGCGAATGCTTTGAAATAATTTTCTTCTTCCCTGAAGCAAAATCATATGCTACAATCATAGAATATGATTTCACCTGCCACCGGGGATCATAGCGATACTCATTCCAAACCACTTTCATATTGCCTGAACTTAAAAGGCCAGCATCATTCACCGGGCCTTGCACAAACTTTGATTTCTCCCGGCCATCATTCAAAACAACCAACCGCTCAATATCTCCAATACCTGACTTTACCGCCACAACACTTCCGTCTTCCAATGCCTGAGGATATTGATAGTCTGTGTAGGCGGAAGTTGATCGGGGATTCACTTTTTCAAAAGGCGTGAATTCAAGACTATCTAATTCCGAAGTCCATTTATTTTTGAGATCGGCTGCCATCTCTTTGTACAGATCAACAACATGGAGGCCAGTTTCCTTTTTAATGGCACGTGAAAACGTGAAAGGGATAAAAGGAACGCTCCACGCTCGCTTTACAATTCTGTTCCATATTTCAGCATCTCCTGTTTTTTTTCTTAGATAGGAGACCATGTGATAACCCAACACATAATGATTGGGTATGTTGTGCTTGTATGACCGCAAGTATTGCTTGTGATAATTGAAGGTTTTTCTTTCCAAAAGATTGGTACGAAAGAGCAAATCAAAATTTGGTATACGCCCACGGCCGCTGTGTGTAAAGGCCGTTTCTGTAGCTACAGCATCACCTTCCCAAAACCATTGCGGCACTGCCACGAAAGCCATTCCAGCAACAGCTGTTTGGCCAAAAACGTAATACACCAGTTTGTTAAACCCGGTAATGCTCTGCTGGAATTGAACAATATGCCGGTATTCATGTGAGGCTAATAAGTTCAGCCAATCATTGGTGCCAGCAAAGTTATAATCCTGGGCAGGCATGGTAAAAAACTCAGAGCGCCTGGGCGCAAGAGTTACAAAACCATTAGAAATGGAGGATTGATTTTGAAGTAAAACAGAAATTTTTTTAGGCTTCACACCCATGCTGGCTGCCTCAGGTTCACGAATATGCTCCAGAGTGTTGGCCATTCGCTGCGCTTGTTGATCAAATCCAAGCGGATAAAGAATCCTGAAATTTGCGGTATTGATCTGATACCATTTTAAGCTTGGTGGATTGGTTTGGTTAGTGGCCGATTCCTGCCCAAAAGCCGAAATAAAAACGAAAAATGAAAGGAATAATAAAACCGATAGCCTCAAAATACTACTCATAATGTTCTAAAAAATAAAGCCCTTAAACTACATTAGCTTTGTGATAAATAACAGTAATTATTCACTTTTGAATTCGGCAAATGTATTTAGTACAAACGACTACTTTTACTAAGGGGCATCTCTAAAAACCTTTCCTTTGACCACCTCATCCTCAATCCTTCTACCAATGACTCAGTGTCACCTCACCCCCGGCCCCTCTCCGAAACTGAGAGGGGTGACGACTCCCTTCTCCTCAAGGAGAAGGGTTGGGGATGAGGTGATAAAGGCATAAATCTTTATGTTCATGTTCCCCTTTTTAAAATCCCATTTTATACTATCCTCCAAAGGAGAAGGTCAAAAGGAGTTTTTAGAGATGCCCTTTAGTTGCTTATTTAAAATGCACACCTTAAAAAAGAAGTCCCTTCATTTCAAAATAAAAAATCTATAGTATGAATTTTCAATTCCTAAAATATGATGTGAGCGATGGTGTGGCCACCATAACACTCAACCGTCCTGATGTTTACAATGCCTTGAATGATGGCATCACCTACGAATTGCAAGATGCCCTGAAAGCTGTTGCTAAAGATGATCAGGTGCGGGTGATTGTCTTAACAGGTGAAGGCAAGGCATTTTGCTCAGGACAAGATTTAAAAGAAGGCTCCGAACAAGAAAATCGGTCGTTTATTGATTCCTTGCACAAACGTTATAATCCCATCATTCGCGCTATGCGAAATTTGCCAAAACCCATTTTGTGCAAACTCAATGGAGTGGCAGCGGGTGCGGGTTGTTCTCTGGCACTAGCATGCGACATAATTGTTGCCTCAGAAGACGCAACGCTGATTGAGGTATTTGTCAACATCGGCCTGGTGCCAGATTCAGGATCTTCCTATTTTTTACCACGGTTAGTTGGTATGGCCAAAGCTTTTGAACTGAGTAGCATGGGAACTCGTGTGAAAGCAAAAGATGCTTATGACATGGGTCTTGTTAATAAAGTGGTGCCGGCACAGCAATTAGATTTAGCCATAAAAGAATACACCTCTTACTTTGCGCAAGCGCCAACCAAAGCAATCGGTATGATCAAAAAAATGCTGAACAAGTCGTCCACGTCATCCCTCGATGAGATGTTGGAATATGAAGCTTATTGCCAGGAGGCAGCAGGCCGCAGCTACGATTACAAAGAAGGCGTTACCGCTTTCCTTGAAAAAAGAAAAGCAAAATTTTTGGGTCGATAGAATCAATTCAAAATTGAGAATTCAAATACTGTATCCTGACAGTTCAAAACCTTGAAACTTAAAAGCCATTGATAGAAATACCAACAGTATAATTGTTCATAATAGTCTTATCCGGGCCCTTGTCCTTTTCAAACAAAGGAGAAAGATTGTAAAAACCAAAAATATTAAATGCCCCTACACCTATCCTTGTATAAACGCCATAGCGCAATTGATTGAGACCCAAATTTTGTTTGTCTTTAAGGATTTTAGTCTCTCCATCTTCTTTGAATTTCACTTTCATCTTCGAATCGAATAAATAACCTATGCGGCCACCAATCGCAACATTAAAACTCCGTGCAATATCTTCGGGGGCTGTATCAAATCTGAATTCAATTGGTATTTCCACATAGTTGGCGATCAGTGTCGATTTTTTAATCCCTTTAAAAAACGTGGAACCTGGATATAGCAAAAAATTATCGTTTGAATCCTTGGTTGTATCGGCAAGAACGAAAAGATTAGTAAACTTCCATCTTTCCATGCTTGCTCCAATTCCTGGATTAAAACTGAACTTTGACCGACCTATCCGAATGGGATATTGATAATATAAGTTCAAAGTTCTGGAGCCCCAAAACCCTTGTTTAAAATTTGCAGGCTTATTAAGAGCCCGATTAAAACCCAAGTCGATCATGAAGGAACCAGGGATATTAGGTCTTGCAGCTTTACGAGGTTTTTCCTGGGCGAAAAGGGAAAAAGAGATAAAAAAAAGAGAGAACAACATTAAAAGACTCCGGCTCATGATCAAACGTTTATTTTTAAAGCTCCAAAAATAGGTGTTTTGTTGGCAGTGGCCAAAAGTCCTTTTTGTCGAGTGAATTTATTCCTTTAGATTTGCGGACTGATTTAGAGAACGAGTTAGTAGTATCATTATTTCATTGGCGAGTTCCTAAAATATCAGGGTGTGAACATTTGTAATATATTACCAATGCCTAATACCCAAGTCCCAAAAAATGGGTCTGTAGCTTAATTGAATACCTGCCTGCCGGCAGGCAGGAAGCATCTGAGTTGAATATGTACTTTGTATATGTTTTGCGAAGTTTGGTTTTTGAGAGATTCTATGTTGGAATGACCGAGGATGTTGAAAGAAGAATTAGAGAACATAATAGTGGAAAAACGAAATCAACAAAATTCTACGCGCCTTGGAGTTTAGTTTTTGTTGAAAAATGTGAAAACAGAATTGAAGCGCGGAAGAGAGAAAAATTTCTAAAAGGCGGTTCTGGAAAAGAGTTAATAAAGAGATACTTTTACAATAGTAAAAATCAAGGGCCTGTAGCTTAATTGAATAAAGCATCTGACTACGGATCAGAAGACTCGGGGTTTGAATCCCTGCAGGCTCACAAAATTTAACTCACAAAAGCGGCTGATATCAGCCGCTTTTGTGTTTGTGTCAATTGCTAATGATAT
>JANOLM010000246.1:0-1857 GCA_031419815.1 Bacteroidia bacterium | reverse complement strand
TTGAAGAGTATCCCATTGCAGGCATACATGTTATAAGCTTCACGGTAGTTTACAGTAATCCAGTAGGCATACAACTTCGCCACCGCGTAAGGCGATCGTGGATAAAAAGGCGTAGTTTCCTTTTGCGGAATCTCCTGCACTTTTCCATATAACTCAGATGTTGAGGCCTGGTATATTTTTGTCTTTTCCGTCAGCCCCAGAATCCGAACTGCTTCCAGAATTCTTAGGGTGCCCATTGCATCCGTGTTGGCTACATATTCAGGCATCTCAAAGCTGACCTGAACATGGCTCATGGCACCGAGGTTATAGATCTCATCGGGTTGAATCTTCTGGATTAAACGAATGAGGTTCGTTGAGTCGGTCAGATCACCATAATACAATTTTAACCGCGCGCCTTTGTCATGCGGATCCTGATAGATGTGATCGATACGATCGGTATTGAAAAGAGACGATCTTCTTTTTAAGCCATGTACTTCATATCCTTTTTCTAATAAATATTCGGCCAGGTAGGCGCCATCTTGTCCGGTGATGCCTGTGATAAAAGCTTTTTTCATTCGTGGTCAGTTAAAGGTTAAAGGTTAAAAGTTATTACTAATATTTATCGTTATACTTCATTGCCTTCGAAGTGTCTCCCCTCTCCTCGGGAGAGGGGCCGGGGGTGAGGTGACACTGAGTTCATTGGTAGGGGCCAGGGTTGAGGTTGTGTGACCTTACGTCAGGATGGTAGCTCAATACCTTTTTTATTGCCTGAATTTTCATTGTGAAGAATCAACTCAGTTGAATGATCGCCAAATAACTGGTCTTTGAGGTTGAGCAGCTCAATGCCATAAATGGAACCGTCAGCAGCCATATCCACAACAAGATCTTCGCTGATTTTTAAGGAGGTTACGTGCTCAGGTTTTTCCTTAAACCTGATGTAGCCAATATTATATTTAATATCATATTCTACCTGCATACTAAAAATATTTTACGAGTAAACTTATCACTATCCAATCTTCTTGCTCTTTCACAGCATAACACTCAATCTGTCTTACATAGTAATGTTTTCCTTGCCAGATATCATTATAAAGAATTGTTTTCCTGAAACCCTTCCTTCCATATTTCCCTGGGAAAACCTCACCAGTTTCAACCACATCTATAATTTCATGCTCGGATGCACCTCTTTCCAATGCCCTTTCTTTTGCGTGAGGATGGATAACAACCATTTTTCAAATATAGCTAAGAATGGGCTCTATATTCTCCCCTCTCCTTTAGGCTCTTTAGTAAAGGATTTGGGCCTGCCTGCACGAAGCCGTTTCGGGCGCCTACGCTAAAGCTTCAGCGCCAGCGTGCAAAGGCAGGGGTGAGGTAATATTCAAATGCCAATCAATTCATTCATACTAAACACCTCGTCAAGAGCTAGAAATGACAAGTGGTTATCATCAATAATTTCAAAATCTTGTTTCTGCTTTGCACTTAATTTTTGAATGGCTGGGAACTTATCCAGCGGAACAATAAATGTGCGGTCATTGTCCAAATGCACAAACATGATGCTGGCATTTATAAAATCGATATGACGTATGGCGGGGAGAAGGGTGGTTATCATTTTCGTATGGCCTTAACGGGTATGTTAGCGTAAAATAGTTTTAACTGGCTCAACAGCAGTTCCTTATTTTCAAAGATTAGTTTAGTTATTTCATTCAATTCCGATTTGCTGAAATCACCTTTTTTTGAAGCATCCAATGAGATCTCTGGCTCAAGCCAAAATTTACAGGCACGCTTAAAACCTCGGTGCGCATACGTAACGTGTACATGCTTTCGAGCCTCATAAATATCAGTTCCGTAAACAAGAAAAATATAATTAGAAAGAATTAAAAG
>JANOLM010000245.1:0-8817 GCA_031419815.1 Bacteroidia bacterium | reverse complement strand
CCATTGCATAATTTGCTCAAAGAAATTAGGAATGGAAGAGGGATAGAGCACAGCACAAAATAAAAATCCAAACAAGGCACCGTATAAGTGAGCATCGTGGTTGATATTGTCATTTGCCTTCCTGCCATTGTAGTAGGACCAAGATGTGCTCAAACCTGATGATTCACGCTCACCATTGCAATCCAGATCATCTCTTGGAGCTTCACATTGAGGTGCCGGAAAAAGGAAAACTGATTTTTGAAATTACAGATGATGGAAGTGTTTTCAACATCAACCAGTTCCACTCGGATAACATCAATGATCTAGTCCATGAAAAACGCAAAGGTGGCATTGGTATACGTCTGGTAAAATCCATCATGGATAAGGTTGAGTATTTCTCACGCGATGGCAAGAACATCTGCCGGCTTACAAAGCTGATGCCTTAATATTATAAATTCAAGATTCAGTTCAAGATTGCGTCTATCTAATTTTGAATTTTGAATATGTAATTTTGAACTTGCACCATGCAACAGCAATCCACTCAACCCTTCACTATTTCCGCTCTTTTTCGTCTCACACGATTTTGGAATTTGGTCATCATCGGACTTGCACAGTATTGCACTGCGGGATTCCTGATTGATTCAAAAACCATTTTTGACATACACCTTTTTCTGCTTTCAGTTTCTACAATACTCATTGCAGCGGCAGGCTATATCATCAATGATTATTATGATGTGAAGATTGACCTGATCAATAAGCCTGATCGGGTGGTAATAGGAAAAAGTATTACCCGAAGGTATGCGATCTTATTTCATACCTCCCTCTCTGTAAGCGGAGTGGGCATTGGCTTTTTGTTGAATTGGGAAATTGGAATTGTAAACTTTTTGTCTGCTTTCTTGCTGTGGTTGTATTCAAACAATCTTAAGAGGCAGCCATTCATAGGAAATTTTGTGGTTGCAGTCTTAACAGGGCTGTCAATCTTGATGATAAACCTGTTGTATGAAGTAAATAGTCTATACGTTATCATCTATTCGCTCTTTGCTTTTTTTATGACGCTCGTTCGAGAATTGATCAAGGACATGGAAGACCTTCGGGGCGATAATACTTTTGGGTGCAAAACGCTTCCCATAATCTGGGGCCTGCGTAAGTCTAAATTTTTTGTGTATGCTGTTATTGCCCTTTTCGCAGTCTCTGTTTTACTCATCAATCGCAACTACATAGGCTTGCCCATGTACTATTTTATAATATTTCTTTTCCTTCCTTTGAGTTGGTTATTGACACGTCTTATTCGGGCGGATACGATTAAAGATTTTTATAAACTTAGTCAGTTTTGTAAAGTAATAATGTTGCTGGGGATTTCAAGTATGGCATTTATTTAATTGCTTTCTTTGCGCTCAATGAAAAGCAAAACCCGCATCGCTATCTTCGCTTCAGGCAGTGGCACAAATGCCGAAGAGATTTTTAAATATTTTCAGAAACACGCTTTCGCTGAAATTGCTCTCCTACTAAGCAACAATCCTGATGCTTATGCTTTGGTGAGGGCGAAAAAATATGGAGTAGATACGAAAGTCTTTACTAAGATTCAGTTCCGCGAAAGCGATGAGATACTGAACTGGCTCAAAGAGACAAACATAACACACATTGTGCTGGCTGGGTTTCTATGGCTTATTCCACAAAACCTTATTACGACTTTCCCTAATCGTATTATAAATATTCACCCTGCCTTATTGCCCAAATTTGGTGGCAAGGGGTTGTATGGCATGAAGGTGCATGAAGCTGTAAAGACTGCAGGGGAAAAGCAAACCGGCATCACCATTCATGAAGTGAATGAAAGATATGATGATGGCCGGATTTTATTTCAGGCAACATGTGAAGTGCTTCCTTCAGATACTCCCGTGCAAATTGCCGATAAAATTCACCGACTTGAGTATGCACATTATCCAAAGGTAATCGAGCAATGGATAGGGGCCTGATTATTTTTAGCTGATTATTTTTTATTGACAATGATCTTCTGAAAATCTTCGGATTTAGGAAAGTCATCAAAAATGTTTCGAACATAATCGTTGGGCAGTGCCAGCTTGCGCTTTGAAATATCAATCCAGGCACCATCCAAATTTATAACCGCAGCCAACGTGTTGTCTTCCTTGTAAAGATGATGACGAACACTCCACCTCGAAAAATCTGATGTTGCTTTGGTTACAACAAGGTCAATCGTGATGCGGTCTTCAAACTTTATCTCACGTTTGAAAATTGCTTCTTCCCGAAAAAGAATCGGGCCTATATGAAGTTCTTCGAACTTGAGGTTGGTAAGTCCATGTTGTGAGAAGCACGCGATACGGGCAGTGGCACCATAATCGTAATAGGCAGAATGTCTGAGGTGACGGTTCTGGTCAATATCAGACCAGCGGACTTGGATGGGGAGGGAGAACGATTGCATCGGATTTTTAACGAAGATTGGAGGGATCGCGACTCGTGTGAAAAACATCCAATATGTAAATCGAGTCTTGGGTTATTTCATAAATTATTTTATAGTTCCAGACTAACTTATAACGAAAATTTCCATCCTCGTTTTTGAGAATTGGTTCTTTTTCAAATTTTTCCGGTAACCGATTAAGGGTTTTAGTTTGTTTAATGATTTCGGATCTGACTTTAGTTGCTGCACGAATTGATTCGCGATTCTTGATATATTCAAAGATGCTCTTCAAGGAACGTTTGGACTCATCATCCCAAATGATTTTGAGTCTTTTTTTCACCATTCTTTCATTTCTTTCTCAAGGTCGGCCTGGGTAGTGTAGCGGCCTGATTTTATTCTTTCTCGCGCAGAATGGATTCTTTCTTTTAGCACCTTTTCTGTCATCGGTTTTCCAGGGAGGGTAAAGTTTTCCTCTGTATATTCTTTGGCAACGGCATATAGCATTTTTAAGAGTCGCGAATCACAGTTATTAACTACTGCGTGTAGCTTTTCCTGGATGTGGATTGTGCTCATATTTTCTGGATTTGATGCAGGTGCAATTTACAAACTTTGATGGATTGGAAATGTAGAATGTGACGGTTCTGGTCAATATCAGACCTGCGGACTTGGATGGGGAGGGAGAACGATTGCATCGGATTTTTTTTAACTCAGGGCGTATTCACCTCATGAAACTCATCGCCTGAATGATTCGTCCAACTCATGGGATAATTCTTGTCTAAAAATTCTAATGAGTCTTCGGTGAGGTGCAAGGGATGGAACGTGTCGATCATCACCGCTAGTTCGTGTGTCTCCTTGGCACCAATACTTTTTTCCACGGTTCCCGGATGTGGGCCGTGCGGAAGTCCACCAGGATGAAGTGTAAATGATCCCCGCTCAATTCCTCTGCGGCTCATAAAATTTCCTTCTGCATAATATAAAACTTCATCACTGTCAATATTACTGTGATTATATGGTGCAGGTATGGCAAGCGGATGGTAGTCAAACAGCCGTGGAACAAAAGAACAGATTACAAAATTATGGGCTTGAAAAGTTTGATGAGTTGGTGGTGGCTGATGAATTCTTCCGGTGATAGGTTCAAAGTCGTGAATGGAAAATGCATACGGCCAAAGAAAACCATCCCAACCAATAATATCAAGCGGACTATGTTCATAAAGGTAGTGATGCAAATAGCCTTGCTTTTTTATTTTCAATAAGAATTCTCCTTTCGAAGTATGGGTAATCAATTCATGCGGAGGACGAATGTCCCGTTCGCAATAAGGAGAGTGTTCACCAAGCTGGCCGAGTTGATTTCTGTAGCGCTTAACTGTTTCAACAGGAGAAGCGGATTCGATAATCAATAAGCGAAGCGGGCCTTCTTCAAATTCTAATTTATAAATGACGGTGCGTGGAATAACAATGTAATCGCCTTGTCGTACATCCAGTTTTCCAAATGGCGAAAACAAAACACCTTTGCCATCGTGTACGTACAGCACCTCATCGCCTTCAGCATTTTTATAGAAGTAATCCATTTTGCGTTTGGATGGAGAGCAAATGGATATCGAACAATCATTGTTGGTGAGCAATACTTTACGGGCGCTGAGATAATCATCACCGGTAACGGTTACTTTAGAAGTATTGAGATGAGTTTGTTTCAGATCATACTTCTCAATTCGCTTGGGGCCATACTTCACACCATCTTTTACAGCTTTGATTCTTGTAGGTGCATGAATGTGATAAAGATTAGAATAAATTCCAGAGAACCCTTCTGAACTTACAAGTTCCTCTTTATATAAACTGCCATCCGGCTGGCGGAATTGTGTATGGCGTTTTTGGGGGATTTGGCCGAGGCGATGATAAAACATACTTCAGATATTTGTGTGACAAGTTAACGTTCAACTTTTTCGTTTGCAAGGTGTCTGATAATTAAGAAGCCACTGATTCACAGATCGAAATAGAATCTATGAACCAGTGGCTAAAATTTTACTTGCCAGAAGTCAATCCATTACATCGCCCGTCTCTTCAAATCCGGTATTCGGTCAAAAAGCTTTACAGCCTGTTGAAGAATTTCGTTGGTTTCATTGAAGATAGGAAAGAAGCCATCATTCTTCCAGATTTTTCGGGCAATCTGCGCTTTAATATGAACCTGAAATACCAAATTGTTTTTTGCGAGATCTTTATAATCGGGTTCCACCTTGTTTCCTTTTCCTGTAGCCACAAGCCTGTTGATCATTTCGCCAGTTACTAAAAAATCTTTATAGAATTTTCCAAACCCCATTTTTTCCAGCTCTGCTTTGTGCTCATCGGCATAGTATAAAGTGTATTCTTGTAAGGAGTTGCTGTTGTACAAGGCATTGAGGTAGTGACTAGTCAATGTTGTATCCAGGGGCACAAAATAATCGGGCATTATGCCACCACCACCATACACGGTGCGGCCATTCAGAGTTTTGTATTTCAACGAATCATTGAACTTGATGCTATCGGAATGGAAGAATTCGCCTTTCCTGTAACGTTTCATGATGTCTTTTCCATAGTCGTCCATATCATTATATGGCTTTTGAATGGAGCGGCCACTGGGTGTATAATATCGAGAGATAGTAAGACGCAATTCGGAGCCGTCACTCAAATCAAATGGTGATTGGACAAGTCCTTTTCCAAAAGATCTTCTACCCACTACAAGCGCACGGTCATTATCCTGAAGAGCGCCTGCTAAAATCTCAGAGGCGGAGGCGCTGCCTTCGTTTACTAAAACAATTAGATCACCGCTTTCAAATTCTCCTTTTTTTGTGGACATCGCATCTGAGTTATAGCGCGTGTCTTTACCTTTTGTAAAAACTATTTTCTCACCTGCTGGCAAAAACTCATCGGCAAGATCAATGGCTTGATTCATATAACCACCTGGATTTCCCTGTAAGTCCAGCACAAGTTTTTTCATGCCGTTACCTTTCAACTTGGTTAAGGCCTCTTGAAATTCATCATATGTGGTTTGAGAAAAGCGGCTTATTTTGATGTAGCCGATCTCAGAGTCTATCATGTAGGAAGTCTCTACCGAATACTGAGGGATTTTATCACGGATAATGGTGAACGACAACAAGTCCTTTTCATTCTTGCGCGAAATTTCAATTTTCACTTCGCTTCCTTTTGGGCCTTTGAGATATTTCATCACATCGCCATTGTTGATGTTTATGCCCGCTACAATTTTATTGTCCACTTTCACAATTTTATCTCCTGAATGGAGACCAACTGCTTCTGACGGCCCTCCGCCCAAAGGAGAAACCACCACTATTGTGTCGTGAAAAATATTGAACTCTATTCCTATACCCTCAAAGTTCCCGCGTAAATCTTCATTTGCTTCTTCACGGTCTTTGACTGAGATATAGGACGAGTGAGGGTCGAGTTTTCCCAACATGTGTTGGATGGCATCTTCTACCAGCTCATCAGTCTTTGGATCATCCACATATTCTTTTTGGATCAACCCCATCACCTCCCTCAGCTTACTGATGCCATCACCACCTCTGCCGCCATAGCTTGTTTTAGTACTTAAACTCGCCCCAATAAGTACACCGGCTGCCAGGCCTATACATAAGATTATTGGAAGGCGTATCTGAAAATTGGAGTTATTCGGCTCGCTCATAATTTGTGAAAATGCAGTTGTTAGCTTCTAAACGTTTTTAGTTTACCAAAGTTCGTCATGCAAAAAACAAATAAATCAGGCAATTGATCGCAGCCTGACACTAAAACTTGATCGGATTTTATTTTAAGTCATCTCATTTTGAAAGACATATTTCAAATTGTAGCAATGGACTAAGTTCATAATGGGAAGATTTGAGTATCCTCGGCCTTGAGTCCATGGCTAATATGACGAAGTAGAAGGGCTTTTCCCTAAATCCACCCATTTTGAAAACCCTTTGCCAAACTGTCTGGCGAATGATATATTTACATAACATGGACAAAGCAGCACTCAAAAACAGAAGAATTGGGGATTTGGTGGATCAGAATAATGTGCGCGCCTATGTGCTGTATTATTTAGGGATTAAATTCTATGAGTACTCCGAACATACTTTGGAGCAGGTTTGCCTTGAGAAAAGTCTGCGATTGGAGCAGGTTGTCCGTGAATTAGAGTCACCCTCTGAAAACTTTCAGGAGGCAGAGCTGCCCCTGATCTCATACCCGGTTGACCTGATTATGGAATACCTCAAGCATGCGCACTTTTTGTTTGTCAAGCATAAGCTACCTTATATCGCCCGTTTGGTGGAAAGCTTCAAGGCCAATCACAAGGATTATGATGTGGTTGAAAAAGATTTAAAAACGGTGTTTCCACTTTTTCTGGAAGACTTCATTCATCATATATATGAAGAAGAAGATACTCTGTTCAAGTATATCAAAACATTGGAACGGGCTCAAAAAAATATATCAAATCCTTCTAAACTATATTACCTGATTGAGCGCAGCTCTCTTCAGCGATTTGCCATGGATCATGAAGCGCATGATGATGAGATGGAAGGCATCCGAAGAATAACAAAGGATTATTATTTGGCTCCCAGTGCCCCCTTACATGTAAAAGTGATTTACTCTGAGCTGATCGAGTTTGAGAAAAGCCTGAAAACGCACGCACGTATAGAAAATGAAATCCTCTTCCCCAAAGCAATGGCATTGGAGAACAAAGTAAAGCAGGCTTTCTTTGAGAAAGTGAAGTACAATTAATTCCAGTCCATAGTCCATGGGCCGGATTCTCGCTATTGATTACGGAGTAAAACGAACAGGCCTTGCCGTAACGGATCCACTACGCATCATTGCAACCGCACTTGACACTGTTGAAACTTCGGGCTTGATTGAGTTTCTTAAAAAATATTTTCAAAAAGAAAGTGTAGATGAAATTGTGATTGGTATGCCCAAGCAGTTGAATAATCAGGATTCAGAAACGGCACCTGCTGTCCGGAAATTTGTAGAGATTTTTAAAAACACTTTCCCGGAGAAACCGGTTAATCTTGCCGATGAGCGCTTCACCAGTTCCATGGCTCAACGAGTGATGATAGCGGGAGGCATGAAGAAAAAAGACCGGCAGGTAAAGGGGAATGTGGATAAGATCAGTGCCACCATCATATTGCAATCCTATATGGAGACGAAGCGGTAAATCAGGATTCTAAATTTTGGAATTTTAAATCCAGCTTCGGGTATTTCATAAATCATTAACTTTGCATTTCAATAATTGATAGAATGGTTTACCCCATAGTGGTTTACGGTGATGCCGTGTTGCGAAAGAAAGCCCTTGACATTGAAATGGGCAAAGATGTGAAAATCCTGGTGCAGGACATGTTTGACACCATGATAGCTGCCCACGGTATTGGACTTGCGGCACCCCAGATTGGCAAAGCAGTAAGGTTGTTTGTAGCGGATGGTACATCGTTGGAGGAAGAGCCGGAATTACATGATTTCAAAAAAGTGTTTATCAATGCTGAAATCTTGAAAGAGTTTAGTGAGCCATGGCTATTTGAGGAAGGCTGCTTGAGTATTCCAAACATCCGCGAAAAAATTTCACGCAAAGGGAAAATAAAAGTGCGCTACTACGATGAGAACTGGGAGCTGCATAATGAAGAATTTGAGGGCATGAAAGCACGCATTATCCAGCACGAATACGATCACATTGAGGGCAAACTTTTTATAGATTACTTAACGCCTTTAAAAAAGAGAATGCTAAAAGGCAAACTGGCCGATATTAGCAAAGGAGATGTAGATACCGAGTATCGCATTGTAGCACCTTTGAAGAAATAATCTTAAATAATTTCAGCCATGAAACAAAGAACTTATAAAATTCTATTAACAAAGGAACCCGAAGGAGCTTATACCGCTACTGTTCCCGCACTTCCCGGCTGCATTACCTATGGCGATAATGTGGATCATGCTATTTCAATGGCAAAAGAGGCAATAGAATTGTACATTGAACACCTTGAGGAAAAGGGCGAACCTGTCCCTGACGATAATCACACACTTGAGTATTCCTTAAATCTTATTTCTGCTTGAGCTTCTCACCAAAGGATCTGATCAGAAGGTTAGAGAAAAATGGATTTGAGTACAAACGCATCAAAGGAAGCCATCATTTATATGAAAATCCAATAACAGGAAAAACTGTAGTGGTTCCGGTTCATGGAAATAAAGACATGCCAAAGGGAACATACTTTGGAATTCTGAAACAAGCTGGAGTAGAAAGTAAGAGATGATGCTACAAGTTAATTCCCGCCTACCAGAAATTGGTACCTCTATATTCACCGTCATGTCGCGCATGGCGGCAGAGAATGGAGCCATCAATCTCTCACAAGGGTTCCCGGATTTTCCGGTTTCTGAAAAGCTGATTGAACTCATCACTCAAAACATGCAAGCCGGGCATAATC
>JANOLM010000244.1:0-3201 GCA_031419815.1 Bacteroidia bacterium | reverse complement strand
CTTTTTTAATATTTTCAAGTATAAACTGGCGCTTGGCCATTTGTGCCGGGCCGAAGTCGCGGGTGCCTTTGGGGATGCTAGGTTTTTCCATAGATAAACGCGGCAATTTAAACACAATGGCATAGAATCATCGAATTTCCATACAAATTGAAATAATCTGGGAATCAGTGGCTGAAAATCGGAAAACCTGCTTATTTTTGCACCCTTTTAAAACTCAGAAGCCATGTCAGTAACCCGTTTGAAGAGAAAGAACCGCAAAGATAAAGCGAAAGCGTCCCGCAGAAGAACATCCCTTAAAGTACAGAATTTCAAGCCTGTGTCTAAGAGTGTTGATATCGAGAAGATCAAAGAAGAATTTAAGGCGAAAGCCGCGAAGAAATAATTTGGTAATTAGTCGATTAGCCAATTTCAAAATTAGCCAATGTGAAACCCACGTTGGCTTTTTTATTATGCCATTGGCAAATTGATCATTGATTTATTGGTTAATAGCCCCCCGTTTCCCCAACTCAATCACTTCCATATTTTTTATTTCCTTTCCAATCACTTCAAACCTCACCAGGGTTTTGATGAGATGAAATCCATGATTGCCAGCCGCACCAGGGTTTAAGTAAAGCATGTTTTTGTAGGTGGGATCTTTTTTGATGCGCAGAATGTGCGAGTGACCGCATATAAAAATATCGGGTATGCGGTCTTTCAACATCTTTTTTATTCGCGGATTATAATTGGGTGGCGCTCCGCCAATGTGCGTCATCCATATGGTTATGCCTTCACAACTGAACCATAAGTCTTCCGTGAAGCGGACTTGCATTGCCTGGTCATCAATATTTCCATACACAGCTCGCAATGGTTTGAATTTTTCTAAGTCATTGACAATAACCGCATCGCCAATGTCACCACCATGCCATATTTCATCACACTCTTTGAAATACTCAAACACTTTAGTATCCAGGTGACTGTGTGTGTCGGAGAGCAAACCAATCTTCATCTGAGAAAGTTAATTTTTTTTGAACGATCTGACTGCCCAACAGGTTATTTTTATTCCAACAACCAACCTTAGGTATGGCAACAAAGAAAATTGGCGTTATCGGCTCGGGGCAAGTTGCTCAGATATTGGCCGCTGGATTTTTAAAACATGGTTATGATGTGATGGTAGGTAGCAATCATATTGACAAGCTAGCCGACTGGAAAACCAAAAACACACGGGCACAACTCGGCAGCTTTGAAGATGTTGCAAAGTTTGGCGACATCATTGTATTAGCGGTGAAAGGCACGGCAGCAGAGACGGTTATAAAATCTCTCGCATCAAATCTTACGAACAAAACTGTAATAGACACTACCAATCCTATTGCTGAGGCACCTCCATCACATGGTGTGTTAAGATACTTCACTACGATGGAGGAATCCTTGATGGAGCGCTTACAGAATGTTGCACCCAAAGCCAAATTTGTGAAAGCGTTTAATTGTGTTGGGAATCTTTTCATGGTCAATCCTTCATTCCCGGAAGGAAAGCCCACGATGTTTATCTGTGGTAACGATAACGATGCAAAAAAGGAAGTCGCAATAATACTTGAACAGTTTGGATGGGAATCAGCAGACTTTGGATTTGCAGAATCAGCTCGAGCCATTGAGCCATTGTGCATTTTGTGGTGTATTCCTGGAATGATACGCAATGAATGGCAACATGCTTTCAAGTTGCTGAAGATGTAGGTATCCGGAAAATTTCTAGCGGTAAGTAAGAAGGCCATCACTTTCGCAATGGCCTTTGATATTAGATTGATTGTTCACTAATAGTTATTATCACCTCCTGCCTGTGGTCTGCTAGACCAAGGTCTCTGTGAGTTCTGGTTTCTTCCTCCAGAGTTCTGACTTCTTCCTCCATTACGCAATGAATTGCCACCACCATTATTATTACCACCAGATCTCCTTGGAGAACTTTGACGCTGCTTTTCCGCTTGCTTCACAAAGGTATGATGCAGCATAGGATAAGAATGATCTTCTACCACTGGAATGGTTTTGCCGATGAGTTTGTGAATGTCCTTCAGAAATTCTTTTTCTTCGGCATCGCAGAAAGAAATAGAAATACCACTTGCCCCGGCACGACCTGTTCGGCCAATACGGTGAACATACGTTTCTGGTATATTGGGAAGCTCAAAATTGATAACGTGTGAAAGTTCATCAATATCAATACCACGAGCGGCAATGTCAGTTGCCACCAATACGCGTGTTTGCTGTGATTTAAAATTACTCAATGCCCGCTGACGCGCATTTTGTGATTTATTACCGTGAATTGCTTCTGCTGAAACGCCAGCGCGGTTCAAATCTTTTGTCACGCGATCAGCACCGTGCTTTGTACGGGTGAAAACAAGTGCAGTGTTAATTGATTTATCTTTTAATAAGTCAAGCAACAAAGACTTCTTGTTATTCTTATCCACATAATAAAGTTCTTGCTTAATCGTGTTGGCGGTAGATGACACAGGTGTAACCTCTACTTTAACAGGGTTTGTCAAAATGGTGTTCGCAAGCTTAGCAATTTCAGATGGCATGGTAGCCGAGAAAAATATGGTTTGCCTTTTAGCAGGCACACGAGCAATGATCTTTTTTACATCGTGAATAAAACCCATATCAAGCATTCGGTCTGCTTCATCCAACACTAGCACCTTAACATGCTCAAGTTTAACATAACGTTGATCCATCAAATCGAGCAGACGACCTGGTGTTGCAATGAGGATATCCACACCAGCACGCAACGCATCTGTTTGTGATTTTTGTGATACACCACCAAAGATTACTGTGTGGCGAATGCGAAGATGTCTTCCATAAGCTGCAAAGCTTTCACCGATTTGAATGGCAAGTTCGCGGGTTGGCGTTAAGATTAATGTTTTAATTCCAGCTGGAGCTTTCTTAAAGAGTTCATCTTCGTGTAGTAATTGCAAAATAGGAATAGCGAAAGCTGCAGTTTTACCGGTTCCCGTTTGGGCACAACCTAACAAATCTTTGCGTTGTAATAAAACGGGGATAGATTGTTCTTGGATAGGTGTAGGCTTACTATAGCCTTCAGTCTTCAGAGCACGCAATATGGGCTCGATGAGATTTAAATTTTCAAATGACATGTTTAATTTTTGAAACACGGAAAACCGTGTCTACTTGTTTAAGTGAACGCCTCTTGGCTCAATATCGCCTGAGGCGGCACAAGAAAGTGCT
>JANOLM010000243.1:0-1585 GCA_031419815.1 Bacteroidia bacterium | reverse complement strand
CGCTAATCCTACCTGCACCAGATGATGCTGACTTACTTTGAAAGCATCGAATGAATCCATGCCTTCGCTGATGTGCCGCTTCAACCGCTTGGCTGCAGAAGTAAGTATGTCACGCTCACGGTATTTGAAAGCATTCAATTGAAACTCTGGATCGAGCAAATGATCTTCATCGGTGTTGCGCACAATGATGGGGTTTAATTCAGATAAAGATGTCTTCGCCTGATCAGCCACATAATTCAAAATACTAAATACATTCATGTTGGCGAACTCCTGTTTAAACTCCGTGAGCCTGCTCTTAGCCACCAACTGCATTAACACCGTGTTGTCGCCTTCAAACGTGGTGTAGATGTCGGAATCATTTTTAAGGACTTCAATTCTGTTTTCTGAGAGATATCCTTTTCCACCGCAGCACTCGCGGCACTCTTGCAACGTGGCCGTTGTATTCCAGGTCGAAAATGATTTTAGTCCGGCAGCAAGCGCTTCAATCTCCTGCATGTCTTCTTCTTTGCGATTTATAAAACGTTCGGTTAAATAGTTAAGTGAGAAGTGCAAGGCATACGCATTTGCCAGCAAGGGCATCAACCTTCTTTGATGGGTGCGATAATTTAAGATCGGAACTTCGCTTCCACCTTCCGGTCCAAACTGTCTGCGTTGATCGCCATAGCGAATGGATATCGTCAAACCAGACTTCACCGCACTAAGCCCTGATCGAGGAATGCCAATTCTTCCGCCCACTAATGTTCCAAGCATGGTAAAAAATCTTCTGTTGTCACTGGAGATAGGACTGGCAAACTTTCCATCTTCGGTGATGCTGGCGAATTTGTCCAGCATATCCTCTTTTGGGATGACTACTTTATTGAAATGAATCTTTCCGTTGTCAACACCATTTAATCCCATCTTGCGTCCGCAGTCTTCGATGGTGATACCGGGTAATGTCTTTCCGGTTTTATCCCGCAAGGGAACCACGAAAGCACTTACGCCATAATCTTTTCCATCCAAAATTAATTTTGCAAATACTGTTGCTGCCTGACCATGGCAAGCTGCATTGCCGATGTACTCTTTTTTTGCATTGGGGTTGGGTGTGTGAATGACAATGGTTTTGGTCGTGTGATCGTAAGTGGCTGTCGTTTCAATTCCTTTCACGTTGGAACCGTGATGGGTCTCCGTCATGGCAAAACATCCCGGCAACTTAAGTGTGCCAATGTCTTTCAAATATTTTTTGTGGTGTTTCTCTGTTCCCAGGAAATAAACGCTCATGCCCCACAGTCCGAACTGCACTCCAAATTTTATTACCAAACTCAAATCATGATAACTCAATGCTTCCATGATGGCGAAATATTTTGCCATATCACCTTGTCCGCCATATTCTTTTGGATAGGCTATGGCGCCCAGCCCCTGATCGGCAAGAAGCTGGCACCAGTGTAAAACTTTCGCTCTGTATAGTGCAAGATCGCCTGGCCCCACATACTTAAATTCCGGATCAGAAATGATTGTTTTTACTTTTCGAATAATATCTGCTTGAGACCCGTCTAATAATTTGGCAAGTGTGCCCACATCAAAAGTGTTTTGCGTGGTTTGTTGTGAC
>JANOLM010000242.1:0-5346 GCA_031419815.1 Bacteroidia bacterium | reverse complement strand
TCTCCTCAACGGAAGCATTTAGGTAAAGGATTTTACCATGATAGTCCACTACAAAAATGATGTCTGAACCGTCTTCTACTACAGACTTGTAGAACAATCCTTTCTTGACAAATTGATCTAAGGACTTCATACAACTTCACTTTAATATCTAAACAATATGAATCTTGAGCTTACGCGTAATCATGAGCAAGCCTCACCATTTTGCTGAGCAGGCTATAACATCCGTACTTTAAAAACCTGTCTCTTCCATTTCTTTCAGGTATCGGTAGATAGACGATTTTCCTATATCCAAGCGCTTGGCCACTTCTAATACATTGTTATCATATTTATTGAGCAGTAAGCGAATAATCCTATACGTATATTCTTGCAGAGTCATCTCTTTCAAGAGAATGGATTGATCGGTACCTATGCCACTGAATGTTATATCTTGAGCCCTGACTTCGCCATCGTCTGCCATTACCGCGGCAAGCTCAATTATCGATTTTAATTCCCTTACATTTCCAGGGAATGTGTGCTGGAGTAGTTTCTCTTGAGCCTCTTGCGTTATTTTAAATTTCTGTAGTTGGTTCTCTTTGGTGAACTGATCTAAAAAATACTTAGCGAGCATTAAAATATCTTGCCCGCGTTCGCGAAGGGGTGGGAGGTGAATGGGTAGCCCGAGCAACCGGTAATACAAGTCTTCGCGGAACTTGCCATTCTTAACTTCTTCAGATAAATTTCGATGCGTGGCCACCAGAATGCGTACATCTAATTTGATTACCTGGTTGCCGCCCACGCGGGTTATTTCTTTCTCCTGAAGAACGCGGAGTAATTTCGATTGCAGGCCCAATTCCATTTCACCTATTTCATCAAGAAAAATAGTGCCACCTTCCGCTTCTTCAAATTTTCCAATCCTCCTATTGTTTGCGCCCGTAAACGCTCCTTTCTCATGACCAAATAATTCACTCTCAATCAAATCTTTCGGAATGGCAGCAATGTTTACCGCAATAAATGATTTATTCTTTCTTCCCGAACTATAATGGATTGCCTTTGCAACTAGTTCTTTTCCTGTGCCTGTTTCACCTATAATGGAGACAATAATATTTGTCTTAACTGCTTTTTCTACTAGCCCGAATATTTTCTTTATGGCTGGGCTTGTGCCAATGATGCTTTTTTCAAATTCGTATTTCTCAGATATTTCCTGCTTGAGCCGGCCAATCTCCCGAATGAGAGAAGTTTTATTTCGGGCATTGTTGATAGAGTTAAGTATTCTGTCTTTGGCCTCTTCGTCTTTACTGATGTAATCAAACGCACCTATTTTTAACAATTCAACAGCTGTTCCAATTTTCTCTTGAGCGGATATAATAATGACGCTAATGTCTGGATCAAAATCGCGGATCTCTTTTAAAACCTTTTCACCTGCCATATCTGGAAGAGAGTAATCCAGGCTTACAATGCTTGGTCTTTTATGTAGATGATTTAAGAATTCTTTAGCTGTGGTGAAAAACGTAACTTCGAAGTCCGGATTAAGGCCCAACACGAACTTCAAAAATTTTGAGTAGGCGGGGTCATCCTCAACAACAAAAATTTTCACCGGGTCTTTCTCGTACATTTTGATTATATTAATGGGGTAAATTACATTCCAATTTTGTTTCCGCAAAAGTTTTAAATGGTCTATTAATTGAGGACTTTTATACGACTTGCGCATTAAAGGTATTCTATGATAACCGAATTCGGTAACCTGTCTGATTCAGAGGTGGAATTGATGTTTAAGACACCTCTGCTAGTTTGCGTTTTGCTTGCTGGTGCTGATAACAACATCGATCAGTCCGAGATTCAGGAAGCCATTGATCTGGCAAAGAAAAAAAGCAGGAAATCCAGGGCGCTGTTAATCGAGTTTTATTCTATAGTTGCTCAAGATTTTGAAGACAAGCTTAAAATAGTAATTCAAACTTTCCCCAGTGAAGCAACCCAGCGTAACCCACTGATAACGCTTGAATTAGCCCAACTCAATTCCATCCTTGCTAAGATTGACAAATCTTTTGCTATCCATTTCTATGAGAGCATTAAAGAGATAGCTCAGAAGATTGCGGAGTCATCCGGTGGAATGTTATGGATCAAAAACTCAATTGGCTCAGAAGAAGCTAAGTTTGTTGGCTTACCCATGATCAAAAACCCGGCAACATATTGAGGGATGGCCCAAACTGAAACCTCATTTTTTGGTAGCTCGATAGTTCCCTTTCGATTGGTTTTTTTAATGTGGTTAGCCTTCAGTATTGATTTTTTTTACGGTATTGATTTTGGTTTTTTAGGAATTAAGCCACGCTCACTACCAGGTCTTATCGGTATTTTCACAGCACCCATAATTCACGGCAACCTTTCGCATCTTATTTCGAATACACTTCCTTTATTGTTTCTTGGATCCGTATTGTTTTTCTTCTATCAACGAATTGGGAGAACTGTTTTTTTTAGATGCTACTTCTATACCAATATTCTGGTATGGGCACTGAGCCCCAGGACTTCCTACCATATTGGTGCCAGCGGCCTGATCTACGGTTTAGCTGCTTTTTTGATTTTCTATGGCTTGCTTAGAAAGGACTTTATTTCATTGTTAATTTCTATAACCATTATCATCATCTATGGCGGAATTTTTTACGGTGTATTCCCAACTGATCCGCACATTTCATGGGAATCTCATTTAGCGGGAGCTTTGATTGGAACCGTAACAGCAATTAATTTGGCGAATAATAAAAGAATAAACTGATGGACGCGACTGCAAAAGAAATATTGACCAATCTGAAGGCAGGGAAATATGATCCTGTATATGTGTTACAAGGGGAGGAGACCTACTATATTGATTTAATTGCCAACTATATTGAGGCAAACGCTATTCAGGATTCAGAAAGAAGTTTTAACCAGGTTATTGTTTACGGCAAAGATGTGACCGTTGCGGCAATCTTGACAAATGCCAAAAGGTTTCCAATGATGGCGCCACGGCAACTGGTCATTGTCCGGGAAGCACAAGATATCCCTGACCTTCAAAAAGATATGGGAGCTAAGTTAATGCTTGACTATATCTCTAAACCTGCACCCTCAACGGTGCTGGTGCTTTGCCACAAACACAAAACGCTTGACAAGCGCAAGGAATTGGGAAAGAAAATTGAACAGTTAACTACTTCGGCTACGTTTAAGAAGACCTATGAAAATCAGTTGCCTCCCTTCGTTTTGGAATATGTGAAGGATAAAGGTTTTAAAATTGACGATGCAGGCGTGCGGATTTTATGCGAATATGTAGGAAACGATTTGAACCGTATGACCAATGAGATTGATAAGGTATTGATTGCCGTATCAAAAGGCGAAACCATTACAGCGGATAATGTAATGAGCCAGGTAGGCATAAGCCGTGAGTATAATATTTTTGAACTGCAGAAGGCACTGATTCAAAAGGATTCTTTCCTGGCCAATAAAATTGTGAACTACTTTGAGAGCAACACAAAGAAGAATCCTGTTATCCCGCTTGTAGCTTTTTTGTATTCCTTCTTTAGCAAGTTGCTGGTAGCCTCAACAACTTCAGATCGAAGTGAAAGAGGATTAGTTAGTCTGCTCAAAATCAGTCCGTTTGCTGTTAAGGATTATAGCGCTGCTTTGCAACGATATGGAACTTCAAAGATCATCGATAACATATCGAGTTTGAAGCAAGCTGACCTTAAACTGAAAGGGGTTAACTCAGGATCAGAGGGTGAAGGACAAATTTTGAAAGAGTTGGTATTTAGGTTGATGCATTAGTTAGGATTATAGTTAACAGTAAATGGTTAATAGTTTGATGTGGAATGGTATCTATAACACTTCCACTTAATCGATAGCCCAACCTCTATTAACGAATAACGTTTAACTATTGACGTTTAATAGATTTTTTAAGTATTTTTGAGTCCATGCAATTCATTTTTTGTGTTACGGCATGGAGTAAATTTTTTAAGCTGAAGTCCACAATTTTATTTGGATTTTCCTGTTTTACCAAAAAGTTTTTAATGAAGAGGACAACCTTCTTATTCATCTGTTTAGGTTTTTCAACCCTTGCACTGTCTCAGGATTTGTTATCTCAAAGGAAGTCAGAACGTCTTTTTAAGAAAGGTATTGACTTGATGGAGCATGGCGAATTCGGTGCAGCTCGTGAGACGTTCTCAAATTTTTTATCCATCACATCGCAACAAGATTTAAAGAGGGGTGATGCCGAATATTATCAGGCATTCTGTTCCTTAAATCTATACAACGCTGATGGCGAAAAGCTCATTGAGAATTTCATTGTTCAAAATACCAATCACCCAAAATCGGCAACTGCCTATTATGATCTTGCCAATTTCTTTTATAACGAAAAAAACTATGTGAGAGCCTCGGGCTATTTTGGAAAGGCGGACTTTATTGGGTTAAGTGCGGAGCAGCAAAATTCAGGTCGCTTTAGATGGGGCTACAGTTTATTTAACCAAAAGAAGTTAAAGGAAGCATTAGATGAATTTAATTTTATAAAAGCGCAAGGCGGACAATATGGACCGGCCTCAAGTTACTATGCGGGCTTTATTGAATATGGCCAGGGAGATTATGATATCGCCCTTGTGGATATGAAACGCGCTGAGCAAAGTCCTGCCTATTCCTCTATTGTCCCGTATCTCATCGCTAATCTTTATTACAAGCAACGCAACTATGACCAATTGTTGAGCTACGTATCTTCGCTAAAATCGAAAGAGAACCTAACCAATGCAGAAGAGATATCATTGCTTTCTGCGGAAGCGAGCTTTAAAAAATCAGATTATAAAAATGCACTGGAAGGTTATCAGGATTATTTGGAAGGCAAGGATGGAAATATTGATAAAGGAGTTTTATTTCGAGCCGGCTATTCTGCTTTTTCCATCGGGCAAGATGATAAAGCGTTGGATTGGTTAAAGCAGTCTGCTTTGGACAACGACTCAATCGGATTTTATTCATCTTATTACCTAGGTTCTATTTATCTAAAAAAGCAACAAAAACCTTTCGCTCTCATTGCATTCGACAACGCGCGTAAATTGAAATCGGATAAGCGAATGGTAGAGGAGAGTACCTTTCAGGTTGCCAAGATTTCCTACGACCTTGCCCTTCCCGACAAGGCCATCAGCGAATTTGAAAAATTTGTGAATGACTTCCCTTCGAGTATTCATACAACAGAAGTGAAAGAATTATTGTCGCATGCTTACCTCAATGCAAATAACTATAATATGGCCATTGAGTATATCGAGTCTTTCACCAAACGAAACCAAAATCTAGACAGGGCTTATCAAAAAGCTACCTTGCTGAAAGGAATTGAACTGTTCAACAAAGAAGAATATTCTCTAGCTG
>JANOLM010000241.1:0-23683 GCA_031419815.1 Bacteroidia bacterium | reverse complement strand
CATAGATCAAAATCCATTAGAAAATCTACAGGTGCTTTATGGTGTAGGCGCTATCAAACTTATGGAAGATAATACGGTGGCGCGTGTTGGGGGAATAAAATACACTGTAAAAGATGGAATAGTTTACGATGCCAAAAAACTGTTGTCGGATGTAAAGAAAATTGTAGACGCTGAGAAAGCGAAAGCGGGATTTGTATTGAAACAACCAGGGATGAATTAGTAAGGCCCAGAAAACATTTTTCTGCTTTTGGATTTATAGCGGCCGAAGCAGATTTGGCTAGAATGAAATATTGATTAGAAATTGTAAATTGAACCATACGTACATCAACATAAAATAGCCATGAAAACTATACTTACATCCGCTCTCTTTTTCCTTGCTTGTTACAGCACATTTGCACAGAAGTCCGACTCTCGCTATTTTGAAATGCGCATATACTATTGCCTCCCTGGTAGATTAGATGCGTTGATCGACCGCTTTCAAAATAACACCACCCGTATTTTTGAAAAGCACGGAATGGAAAATATTGGCTATTGGCTGCCGGTAACGAATGATAAAAACGCACTCTACTACATATTGGCCTATCCAAGCAAAGCAGCTCGCGAGAAAGCATGGGCAGGCTTCATGGCCGATCCGGAATGGAAAGATGTTGCCACAAAAACAGAAGCAAGCGGAAAAATTGTGGAATCAGTTACCTCAGTTTTCATGAATGCATCTGATATTCTACCCATGATCAATGGTACAAATAGAAGCGGGCAGGATAGAGTCTTTGAATTAAGAACATATACTTGTTTGCCGGGGAGACTACCCAATCTGATCACCAGGTTCACCGATCACACCACAAAGCTTTTCGAAAAACATCAGATGGAAAATATCGCTTATTTTACAAGCGAAGAAAAAGATGGATCCCAATCAAAACTGGTTTATCTGTTAGCCCATCAGAACGAGGCCGCTGCCACTAAATCGTGGGCTGCATTTAGAAGCGATCCGGTGTGGACCACAGCAAGAGATGCTTCTGAGAAAGATGGAAAGATTGTAGAGAAAGTAGAATCTGTTTTTCTAAAGCCGTTGATTTTCTCAAAAATCAAATAGCCGATTAAAGTGACATCCTTATCACAAATACAAAGACACCTTTCGAGACGAATAAGGAGTCTTTAATTCAGGTAATCAGATTTTTTAAGGGATAAGGCTGCTAAGAGTTTTTAGGCAGGCGGCAAATGGAGCAGGGAAACAATTCAAAATCAAAGCGAAGAAAGAAAGTAAAAGTATCACCGCTCTCTGTTTGTAAAGCCACCTTACGCGAGACGCATTATTTTTTTTCAAGGAATCCGGCTTGACAAACAGTCGCAGTGATGAATGGATTACTTTCTTTTTTCCCTTTTTCTTTTGAAAAGTGTCTTGTTCTTGAACAAGTGTTAGAGTTCTGCAGCCAAATATTATTTATTTTTTCTCCAATTATAAATTGATGTAAGTTATTGATTTATAGAGCTTTGTAATAATAATTGTACATGTATATATAGCATATATGCTATATATACGTTTTATTATCAATAATAGTTTCAAACACTTCATCCTGATTAAAAATAAAATCATTAACTTTGCATATGTACAAAGTATATATACTTTGTACATGATGAGATAATGAGAACTAGCCAGCTAGAAAAGGCTAAGAATCAAATAAGCCAATTCTTCGAAGCCAACTCAAAGAGAGCGTACACTGAAAAAGCTCTGGAGATAATCCTGAGTTCCAATAGAGATAATTGGAAAATACCAGGGGGCAAGAAGGTCACGGATTTCGCAGATTTTCTAGTCAAAAGCTTATTGATGGAAAAATCAATAATCCTAAAAAATGACTCTGCAAATCCGATCACAATTTTTACATGGAAAAGTAAAGATGACCTAACAATACTAAACGGCTTACGGAATGGGTCTTACTTCTCTCACTATACAGCGATGTCATTGCATAGCTTAACGGAACAGATTCCAAAATCCATCTATTTAAATCATGAACACTCAAAACCAATTTCCGAATCTAAACCTTCTCTTTTAAGTCAAAATTCAATCGACCAAGCATTCTCTAAGGAACAAAGAAAATCGGATGACATATACTCATTTAATAACCGAAAAATTTTTTTGCTTAACGGAAAATATACAGAGAGGCTAGGGGTCATTAATAGAATACAGCAAGATCAATCCTACTCATTTACTGACTTACACAGAACATTAATTGACATTGCTATAAGACCTTCATATTCGGGTGGAGTTTTTGAGGTTTTACAAGCATATGAAAATGCAAAAAACAGTGTTGACCCGTATCTCATTAAGAAATATCTCGATAAGTTAAACTATATATATCCCTATCATCAAGTAATCGGATTCTATTTGGAAAAAGCAGGTTATGATAATAAAATTCTAAAAATTTTTAATGAAAAAATTAATTACAAATTCTATTTGACATATAATATAAGGAATCCGCAACTCGATGAACGATGGAATCTATACTTCCCAAAAGGAATGTAGTTAGCTAAACAAAAACTTAAATTCTTCTATCACAAAATCAAAATAGAATTTGAAGCTTTCAACTTTTTGTTTCTGATCAATCGTATCCAAAACTGTTTGCCATGATCGAAAGTGAAGATTATAACAATCAGGGATACCCAAAATAAATTCGATTGGCACTCTCTTCGCACTAAAAATCTGTTTGAGCAATTCAATATTTTCTTTTGATTTAAAATCTATTTCAAAGCTCGTTGTTAAATTATGAATGTCGTAAAAATCTCGAGCACGAGATTTAGCCGTCATTGCAATAACAATATCCTTGTATCGACTATCCTGTTGGCACAATGCCCTGAGTTTCTCCAATGCAAGCATTTCCGGGGAATAGACCTGAACCGCAGAACCAAAAATCTCACGTGGTTTGCTGTTTCCGAGATACTCATACTTACTAATTTCAACAGAAAACTTAGGAGAATTATTCGGATTCAAGGGGATAGCAGCCCTTCTCAATAACTCAATATCAGACTTACTGGATTTATAAATACTTACTGGAACCACTTTAAATTCTAACAAATATCCGCCCCAAAAATCCTTTACACGTGGATCAATTTCATGCGGCCTTTCTGTAAAGGAAATATCAATTACCTGCCAGTCTTCTTTGTTAAATTCTTGATTAAGCAAATGATCCAAAATGCTTTGAATCCTTGCCTTTTCTTTTTCAGTGAAATCCCTATCAATGGAAAAGTCGATATCCAAAGAGCCTCGATCGGTCAAATCATAGGCAATATCAATCGCATTACCTCCTTTTAAAACCAACATTTTCATTAGCAAATCATCAGAGACTAACGCTGAAATTGTCAATTTTTTGATTTTGTCAAGAGCTGCTAAATTCATAGATTATTGCTTTATGGCTCAATTCGGGAAACCCTAAGTTCATGAAATTACTTTGCATTGGAGATCTTCACGGGAAAAATTGTTGGAAACAAATTGATTTAACAAAATATGACAAAATTGTTTTTCTAGGAGACTATGTCGATTGTGAATCAATAGACAATGAGATTCAAATATCTAACCTTTCAGATATTGTAAATCTGAAAAGAAACAATCCTGAAAAAATAGTATTGATACTTGGCAATCACGACATACATTACTCAGAATTTCCTAAATATCAGTGCAGGGGATTTAACGCGGATATTCAGCCCACTTTGACAGAGCTTTTCAATTCTAATCTTGATCAATTCTGCGTAGCATATCAAAAAGAAAATTGGTTATTCACTCATGCCGGATTAACGAATAAATACTTTCATCAGATTATGGAATGCTCTGCTATGGAATTTAAGGCAAAAGAAAAGAATATAGCTGATTTACTAAATGCAATGCACAATGAGCCAAACGCTCAAGGCAAGTTACATTTGATTAGTTATCTAAGGGGAGGCCCATTTGAATTTGGGGGAATTACTTGGGCGGATTCACAGGAAACCTTGACAGACTTTCTTATAGGCTTTCATCAAGTAGTAGGACATACAAGGACTCCAGATTTCCAATACTATTCAAATTCAAGAAATGATGATGAAGCAGCTTCAATTACTTACATTGATGTACTTGATACCTTGACGAAATTCCATGAAGTTGAAATCTCTTAAAGCCGATCGAATCCTTCCCCCAATTCATCCCCCAAAAAATAAAAAACTCTGTAAAGTATTGATTTACAGAGTCGATAATATGTATTTGTAGCCTCGAGGTTACCGAACGAGTTTATGGTAAACTTGAAAAGATTCAGCGAACTGAAAATAGATTAATCAAATTCATTCATAATGTTAAAAACCCTTTTCAGGCGTTCTTGAACCGAATTAGTAAAAAGATATGCACCCTAAACCGTAACCGTTACCTTTAAAAAAGTTGCGGGAATAGACGTAGTATTAGCTGAGGCACTTTGGTTCTGACTATTAAACAATGTCTCCAGCTCGCGCTGCAGATCGGTAGCCTTGCCATTTTTTTCTGCGGCCTCAAAAGCATTCATCGTTGGTCCGTAGTAGTTTTTAAATCCTTCCACAAACTTTGCAGGAGAGTAGGGTGCGTTAAACGTAAACGTTTCTTTGCTGAACGATATTTTTTCCTTTGGTATGCCAGCGTTCGCAAAACGTTCGATGACGTTACTCTCTACACCCCAGAGCATCGGGCTGATAAATCCTTCTGGCGGTGGAGGAGTATAGGCAGAACTGATTTTTAAAATCTGTGCTACAAGAGTTGGGTCTCCCGGAATCCAGTTGCCCATTACAATTCTTCCACCAGGGCGGGTAACACGAACCATTTCTTTGGCTACATCGAGGGGCTTAGGCGCAAACATTGCACCAAATATGCTTACAACCAGGTCAAAAGTCTTATCACGCAACTCATGTAAATTAGTAGCATCCCCTTCCTGAAAAAGGCAATTTTCGACTCCTTCATTTTTTACCCGAATGTTACCGGCCTTAACCAGGTTGCTGGCTATATCAACACCTAAAACCTGTGCCCCTGCTTTCGCGGCTGGTATAGCAGTGGTGCCATCACCACAGCCAAGATCAAGCACTTTAAGACCTTTGGTTATTGCCAGTTTAGCAACAAGCGAGGCACCACTTTCGCGCATCGTTTCTGCTATGCGCGTGAAGTCACCTTTTTCCCATAATTGTTTGTTTGGATTCATCTGTTTTTAGCTTTTGTGTACTTTAATTTTTTGTGACTGGTATTTGCTATTCAGCATCATCGAAATTTCTGATCAACGCCTCATGAATTTTTCTCCCTTCTCTAACAATAATCTCTATAACCTCTTCAATGTCTTTTTGGGTGGTTCTGAAATTAACAATGCATCCTCTCAGGCAATACTTTTCTTTAATAATTGCGTTTGATAAAAATACTTCTCCTTCACGCTGCAGCGTATTTAACAAGGCCTCATTAAGTTTATTTAAATACGCTTCTCTACTTATCACGTCACTTAGACCATGAGTGGGTACATAGCGTAAAGTTGTGATACTTAAATTTTGTGTTATGCCTTCCAACTCAGGATGGCTCTTGGCGAGATTAAAAAATAGTTCGGACATTTCAATATCATCTTCGATCATCTTTATATAACCGTTCCGTCCCACCTGTTGCAAAGCAACCCATACTTTTAGTGCCCTGAACCCGCGCGAGTTTTGAAAACCATATGCATGAAAATTATGTGGTTGAGTTTCCGGATCATCAAAATTATAATACTGCGGATGGGTGCTGAAAGTTTCGAGCAGTGTATTGGGATCTTTTACCAATGTACATCCGGCTTCCAACGGACTATATAACCACTTGTGAGGATCAATCGCAATCGAATCAGCTTCTGCAACTCCTTCAAACAAGGTTTTAAGCTTCGGTATCACAGCTGCAGGTATGCCATAAGCACCATCAATATGGAACCACACATTATAAGTTTTGCAGATTGCACCAAGAGCTTTCAGATCATCCACTGCACCAGTGCTTACATCACCTGCGTTGCCAATCACCATCATCGGAGTCCATCCGTCCTTTATATCACTGAGGATGGCTTGCTCTAATAAATCGATTCGGATTTTATTAAAATCATCTTGTTCAATCCAACGAATACCTTTGAGGCCGATCCCAAAAAAGGAGGCTGCTTTTTCAATCCATGTGTGTGTGCCTTTTGAACAGTATACAGCTAAGCGCGAGTTGCTTATAAAACCTTCTTCTTTTATTGTTTTTATTCCTAAGCTTGTTCGCGCTGCCAGAAAAGCAGTGAAGTTGGCCATGTTCCCACCACTTACCATAATGCCACCGTAATCGGGCGACACTCCAATGAATTCAGCAAGCCAGCTGATGGTTTGTTTCTCAATCGCAGTAGCCATCGGACTTAATATATTAGCACCAACGTTTGGGTTGACCGTTGCGCTTAAAAGGTCTGCCAATGCGCCAATAGGTGTAGCAGAGGATGTTATGTAACCAAGAAATTTCGGATGGCCATTATGCAGTGAATGATTGAACATTAAATCTGCGGCTCTTTTGATGATTACCTCTGCATCAATACCCGTTTCAGGTAATGAAGTGCTGCCAAGGATTGACTGCACTTGATCAGGCGTTTCACCTGTAGTAACCGACCTATCTTCTATAGTGTCAAAGAAATGAGCGATGCTATCGATCAGGTAATACCCCACCTTTTTAAATTCTTCTTTGCTCATGCTAACGGGCGTGATCCTGCTTGATGACATAAGATTTGCTTCTGGAATTGTGTAGTAAAACTAAACGCTTCCCCATTACAACGTTTTACTTAGCGGTTCAGAGATATGCCTGAAAGGTTCAATCTGGATAAGCAGCCCTTTTTGTAAATATTTTTAGTAATTTGGCTTTGCAGAGGTCTATGGTAAATTTTTACGAAAGCGTTCTTCAGCATCCGAACTATTATCGTCAGTTCAATTGCAGCGACTCCCTCATTACCATTTTTAATTGCCCGCTGGAAGCACGACTCATGAAGTCGAGGTTTTCTGATATGTGGAGTCAGTATAACTATTTATTTTATGTAGTAGATGGAAACAAAATCTGGCACACTGCGCAGAAGTCGTACGAAATTGGCAGAGAGACTTGTGTATTTGTACGAAAGGGCGCGTGGATATTTGAAAACTTTCTAGAGAAAGGATTTTGTGTCATCTTATTTTTTATTCCGGATAAGTTCATTTGCGACACCTTAAAAACAAAATCAAAACCACTGAACGGTTCACCACAAAAGTTTGAACCGGTGATGGTTCTGGATAAAAGTGATACGCTGTCGACATTTTTTCTTTCCATCTCATCTTATTTTAGTGATACTCATGAGCCTGATCGCTCTTTGTTGGAACTCAAGTTTAAAGAACTGATCCTGACCATTTCCGACAACCCAAAAAATGCTGAACTTTTATCCTATTTCTGTTCATTACTGCACGAACCACAACATATTTCGTTGCAACGGGTAATGGAAGATAACTACTGCTTCAATCTGAAGCTTGAACAATACGCTGAATTAAGTAACAGAAGTCTTTCTACTTTTAAAAGAGATTTTCAAAAAGTATATAAAGCTAACCCTGGAAAATGGTTATTGGAACAACGACTCAATCAGGCATTGCGTCTTTTGCGTGATCACCATAAAACGATCAGTGAAGTTACTTTCGAGTGCGGTTTCGAAAGCGTTTCTCATTTCAGCCGTTCTTTCAAAGCGCGTTTTGACCTGACGCCATCGGCATTCAAACAGGAGGGTCTATAGGTTTTAAGTCTACCCTATTGGTATGGGAAGGCTTTCTTGTGGGTCTAAGGATAAAAAGGACACAAATTCATTCATAATCGTTAAAAATCCTTTACTTGTAGCCTCGACAGGAATCGAACCTGTATCAAAAGTTTAGGAAACTTCTATTCTATCCATTGAACTACGAGGCCAACATTTTCTTTAATCGATTTACGTCACTCTTTATCACATAAAGATAAACCATCACTTTTAAGTCCTCAGAAATCTCCCGCAGGAATCCCTGACTGCCATCAGGCAGGGAACCTGTATCAAAAGTTTAGGAAACTTCCCCTGCCTACCGGCAGGCAGGTATTCTATCCATTGAACTACGAGGCCTTCGTTCGCTAAAGCTTCGGAGGGCAAGCCCTCTTGGTGTTTAGCTATCTCAATAAAACCCTGGCAAGCAAGCCATCCTGTTTTAAAGAGGGCGCAAGTTATAAAAAAATCAGTTTTGAGCTATCAAGGGAAATTTTTGGTCTTCGAATTTAGATTTGGACAAGTCGCGAAGATAATAACCCGCTAACCACAACTATTTTTTCAAATAACTACTTTAACCTCTTGGTTCATCAAGTTCAAAGAGCAAGAAACTTATTCATTACTCTTCAATTCTTTTAAAATCCCTTTTAAGGCCAAAATAATATCAAACATTAAATTATACCATTTTTGATGTTTGATCTAAAAACATACTATATTTAATGTCTAAATAATAAGTAGACGTCAAAATAGTAATATTTTAATGCCTAAACAGCCGTTATATCAAATTAATCCGGATCGTAATCGCCCCTGGAATGAACTACCTGAGCTTCCAATTGCTGAGGAGTTATTCAAAACAATTGATATCTATGAACAACTGGTTAAAGCAAAAGAAGCCTTGGGAAGGCTTCACGGTAGAAGCGCAGCGATACCGAATCAAGGCTTGCTTATAAATTCTATCAGTCTTCAGGAGGCAAAAGCATCTAGTGCTATTGAGAATATTTTCACCACCGATGATGAACTTTATCGCGCTTTTAGTGAAAGTGTAGCCGAACAGATTGAGGGACCAGCCAAAGAAGTCTTAAGATACCGTGAGTCGCTGTGGAGCGGCTACGAGTATCTAAAAAATCAAAATGGATTTGATAGGGATTATTTCATTCGTGTCTATAGAGAAATAAAACAGACTTCGGACGGGGTAAGACCTTACTTCACACCGATTATTATTCGGCAGGGAGGAAGTGGACCGAACGCAGGACAGATAACATACACTCCTCCTCGCGGAGAAGGAATAGTAGAGACTAAACTTGATAACCTGATAGATTTTTTAAACAACGATGAGCAATATCGCATTGATCCATTATTGAAAATGGCAATCAGTCATTTTCAATTCGAAGCGATCCATCCTTTTCGTGATGGAGACGGCCGCGCGGGTCGAGTTTTTAATATTCACTATTTGACAAAAAAGGGCTTATTGGATTATCCGATATTGTATTTAAGCCGATACATTAACGAGCACAAAGATGAGTATTATAGTGGCCTGTCTGGTGTCTCTCAACGTGGAGATTGGCACACTTGGTTAATATTTATGTTGAGGGCAGTGGAAAATACCTCTTTCATTACCTTTCAAAAAATAAATGATATCATAAGCTCGAAGGATGCAATTCTAAAGGCAGTGGAAAAAGATACTGACATCCGAAGGCCAGATCAACTTATTCAACTGATATTCACGCAACCTTTTACAAAAGTAAAACACTTAACAGATGCCAGACTATACGCTGAGAACACTGCCAGGAATTATCTGAATAAATTAGTGGAAATAGGGGTGCTGGAGAAAAAAACGATACAGGGCCATCACTACTATCTTAATTTCGAATTGTATCGGATATTGAGTGATTAAGTTTAATGTTCTCCCTGATTTCAAGCCGTCAATTTGATCAGTTCTTGAATAAACCGTTCTTTAAATAAGCCAAACTCTGCGGCACTTGCTTACTGGCTGTTTTACTTTCGTCTTCAATATAGTAATACTGAATGCCGGATTTCTTTGCTGCTTTGAGTGTGGCCTTTATATCGATTTGCCCTGTCCCTAACACCACGTCATTATTTGGATCGGTACCTCCGGAGAAATCGCCCTTCACTCCTTTCTTTAAGTCTTTTACATGCATCAACTTAAAGCGGTCACTATATTTCTTTATTAGTTGTGCCGGGTCTGCGCCCGGATGGAATGCCCATAAAATATCCAACTCAAAACTTACATATTCAGGATTGGTGTTAGCCATGATGTAGTCAAAGAAAGTTCCTTTTTCGTAGGGTAAAAATTCGTAGCCATGATTATGGTAACAGAATGTCAATCCGAATTCTTCCTTCAGAGTTTTTCCTGCCTTGTTAAAATCTTCCACTGCTTTTTTGGTGGTCTCAATTGTGAATGGAACTTTGTTGTCGTGCGGTATCCAGGCAACGCGCACAAATGAAGCACCAAGTGCTTTTGCGTTTTCTGCAACCTGTTGGGTTTTATTAACCACATCATCATAACCTGTGCCAAACGAGGTGCATATCATTCCTCTTTCATCCAGCAGTTGCCTTATCTCAGAAGCAGTTTTGCCAAACAAGTTTGAAAATTCCATATTGGTGATGCCAATACTTTTGATTGTATCCAGAGTGGAGGCTATGTCTTTTTGAAAACTGTTTCGAAAGGTATAAGAGACCATACCAAGTTTTTCAGTTGACTTCACTTTAACACTTTGGCCAAAAGAAATGTCTTTACTAAATCCTAAAATCAAAAAGCAAATAATAAGTTTTTTCATTGGATGAATTGAGGGCATCTCTAAAAACCTTGCCTTTGACCACCTCATCCTCAATCCTTCTCCAAAAGGAGAAGGTCAAAAGGAGTTTTTAGAGATGCCCTGAATTGTAATTAGTGTCCTAAGATATGCTTTTCATTACTCTTTACTCAAAAGCAATTTCAAATAATTGTCCGCTATATAAAGTGTATGATCTGTAACCCGTTCCATTTGGTAATTTATTAGGATGTGAAGAGCTACAATTGGACATCATCACGTTTTTACTTCTGCTCCCAACCTGTTTCCTTCAAAGCCGGATCGTTTTCTTTTTTTAGGAAATCGGCCTTCGATAATGATTGAGCCTCCCATGTTAGTATGGCTTCGTCAGGGACAATATTAACAGGTGTCTTCCACGAGGTAGAAGTTTCGTTATACGCTATGTTTGATTGTGCACTGTAACACGATATGATAGACCAACGTGGATCAGCAGAAAGATTTGCCTCCGAACGGTGCAACAGATTGCTATGAAAAAACAGAGCGTCACCAGGTTCTATTTCACAATACACTAGTTGCATTGTCTTCAATGCATTCTCTACCATCACTATGTCTGCGCCAACTTGTTCACCAGAAAAACCATGATTGACTCTTCCCAATTTGTGCGAACCTTTAATCACCTGCAAACATCCGTTCTCTTTGTTTGCTTTCGTCAACGCAATCATCATGCTCAGCAATTGATCTGGAAACATGAATTGATTTTTATACCAGTAGCCATAGTCTTGATGCCATTCCCATGCACCACCAACTCGCGGTTCCTTCTGCATAAGTTTGGAATGAAAATGACAAACAGGAGAATCACTTTCTAATAATTGCGCCACAGAATAAACAACTTTTTCGCTCCGTGTTAAATAGCCAAACACATCATTGCCCGGTGTAAACCATAAAGAGAGTTTAGTTTTCTTCCCAGATTGGTCATTCAGGTCAAGGGCATTCTTGCGCATGGCATCGTCTTGCAAAGCAACGCCATACAACCTGTCAATTTCCTTACCACTACAGAATCCTTTAATCAAAAGATAACCATCACTGTGATAGTCCTTAATCTGTTGAGGAGATAATTTTTCAGTAGACATAGCTTTTAGTCAAGGTTTAGGTTAGATTACTGAATCTGATTCCTATCTATAAATTCCTTAAAGGTTTTTTTATAGCTCTCGCTAATCGGGAGCAGCGCAGTGCCAATCTGTACATCACCTTTGTGAATAGCATCAATTGCATCTAAGGCAATAATGAAGGAGTTGTGAATGCGGATAAATTTATTCGAAGGAAGGGTTTCCTCTAATACTTTAAGCCGCTGAAGGCTTGTTATTTTTTGTTGACGTGTGTGGATAGTAACATAATCTTTCAATCCTTCCACATATAAAATATCAGCATAGCGGATTTTTACCAACTTTGTACCGTCCTTTACAAAAATAAAATCCTGACTTTCGGCCAAAGGCGACTTCTCTTTTGGGGCAACGAATGCGTGACCAGAATCTATTCGTTGGCTTACCTTATCTACAGCACGGAGAAACCGTTCGAGTGTGATCGGTTTTAAGAGATAATCTACAACATCAAAGTCATAACTTTCCAGTGCATACTCGGAATAGGCGGTGGTTAAAATAACTAAAGGTTTCCGTTGAAGAATTTTTAATAGCGTAATGCCTGTAATCTCTGGCATTTGAATATCGAGAAAGAGCAAATCTATTTTCCTCTCCTTAAGTATCTCCATCGCAGTCAACGGACTGGAGCAAACATCTACCAACTCCAATGACGGAACTTTCTTCACATAGTCTGTCAAAAGACTGCGAGCGAGTGGTTCGTCATCTACAATAAGGCAGGTAATATTCACTTCAATGAAATATTCAGTTGTACAAAATATCGATCGGGTCTGTCTTCCGATTTTATTTGAAATTGTCCAGGATAACTCAACTCCAACCTTCGTTGTACATTTTGCAACCCAAAACCAGATTTCTCTTCTTTAACAGGATTGGTTTTTACAATTTTACTGTTCTCCACGGTATAAATACACTCACTATTCTTCAGCTCAATAGAAATATTCACCCAAGACCCTGTGGAGTTGTTGCTCACTCCATGTTTAAAAGCATTTTCAAGAAATGTAATAAATATAAGGGGCGTTATCAATACATTTTCAGGATTGCCTTTGATCTCAAAATTTATCGGAATCTGATTATTGAGGCGTAACCTTTCCAGGCTGATGTAGTTTTGCATATACTCAATCTCTTTGCTCAGTGGTACCTGCGGATAGTTGGAATCATAAATCATATACCGCATCATCTGCGAAAGCTTAGCTATGACTTCTGTGGTGTTTTCAGATTTTGTGTAGGCCAGATAGTAAAGATTGTTAAGTGTGTTAAACAGAAAGTGTGGATTGATCTGAGCTTTCAAAAAATTAAGTTCGGCAGTAAGCTTCTCGTTTTCTATCTCTTTCTTCTTGGCTTCAAATTCAAACCAGCCCTCCGCAAACCGCAGCATGCCTACAAAAATTACGATGAATAGATTAGTGGTTATCAGTTGAACAATAAACCGTGTGCTATAAAGGTATTCTTCCTGATGGGTATATCCATCAATCAAGTATCGCTCGGTGTGAATCCGAACAAACATTAGCAGGGCAAACGGAAGAATAAATTCCATCAGGTATCGCCAAACATTCTTGTGCGTTAAAAAGCGTGGAAGAAATATAAAGTAATTTAAATAAGAAATAAGCAAAGCAAAAGACACCTGATTTGTTACTACAATTAATACGCGTTGCCAATCCACCTCCGACCTGCGCGAAGTAATTTGGTATAAGAAAAAAGAAAGATAAACACACCAAAATGAAAGGTGAAGTAAGACTACCCGATAACGTTGAAGAGGCGAGTGCATTTCAGAGATGTGTTTATTAAAGCTTAAAGGTAACCGTTCCTGTAAAATCCAAACGATAACATAAACATTTTTATACCGTTCACGTTTCCCGGTCGATAGATTCGCGACTTTATTCTATCGCACAGAAAGGTCGAATGGTTGGCCTGAATGTCGAATAATAAAGGTAAAAGGTCTAATAACTCCAATAAGACCTAAACAAAAAGTCTTCTTTGTAGTATCAGTAATTGACAACCTTTGCGAGAAGGCTATTGATCTGAGAAATTGAAATCGTCAAATATTAAAAGCGCAATGAAAAACTTTTTACTAATTCTATTTTTGGTTTGCCCCTTTGGTTTCGTTCAAGCCCAGGGAGTTGCCACAAAAGGCAATGTTAAAATCTCCGGAGTGGTAAAAGATTCTCTGACTAATCAAGCGGTTGAATACGCCAATGTTGCTTTGATGGATCCCGCTACTAAAAAACCTGTAAACGGATCCGTGGCTGACGATAAAGGAAAGTTTACGATCACTGGTGTTGCCCCAGGAACCTATTCGATTGAAATCTCCTTCATCGGTTTTGAAACAAAACGTGTTGAAAACCTAAAAATAACAGATAAGAACATCGACATTGGATCTTACATCATCAGCCCAAGTATTGAAACCTTGAAAGAAGTAGTGGTGGAGGGCCAACGACAGCTCATTGAAGAAAAAGTAGACCGCACTATTTATAATGCAGAAAACGATGCTACCACACGTGGTGGCGATGCAACAGATGTCTTGAAAAGAGTGCCGATGTTATCCGTTGATCTGGATGGAAATGTTTCGATGCGCGGTAATCAAAACATTCGCGTGCTGATTAATAATAAGCCTTCCACCATTGCCGCCAGCAGTGTTGCAGATGCGCTCAAGCAAATTCCTGCCGACCAGATTAAGTCGGTAGAAGTGATTACTTCTCCATCGGCAAAATATGATGCAGAAGGTTCTGCTGGCATCATCAATATCATTACAAAGAAAAATACCTTACAAGGAGCAACATTAAATGTTGATGCAGGCGCAGGGCTTCGCGGCTCTAATCTTGGAGTGAATGGTAATTACCGTAAAGGCAAGATGGGATTTTCATTAGGAGGCTTTGGCAGGGCTGGATATAATATTAAAGGTGCTTTTGAGAATGAACAGATAACAAGAGATGAAGGGGGAAATCTGATATCCACTTCTACACAGGAAGCAAAAACACGCAGCACAAATTTATTCGGAAGGTATCAGCTAGGATGGGATTATGATATCAATAAATATAATTCAGTAACCGCATCGGCACGGTATGGTGTTCGCAATGGTAGTAACTATCAGGATAATTTGTTTTCTCAGATATATAGTAATGCTACCGGCTCAACAACTAACACAAATACAGATGTTAGAACAATTGACAACTCCGGAACGGTTGATTTAAGTTTAGACTATACCAAGACCTTTGTAAAGCCTCAGAAGGAATTTAGTATCTCAACTCTGTACAGCAGAAATAATCGCAACAATGACTTTTATAATACTAATTTCGGTTCGGATGAAATTATTGATACTCGGTTAAAAAACGAAAACCAAAGCTACAATCAGGAGATAACACTGCAAGCAGATTATCAAACACCGATCAGTACAAATCAACTAATAGAATTGGGTGGCAAAAATATCATGCGCAGGGTTTCAAGCGACTATAAATCATTTCTAGCTTCAGGCTCCGATGGTGATTACACTGAGAATCTAAATGCAAGAGCATCTAATATCTTTAATTATAATCAGAATGTAACTGCCGGATACCTTTCTTACACCGTTAGCTTGCCCAAAGCCTACAGTTTAAAAGCGGGTACGCGCTACGAGTATACAGTAATTGAAGCCAACTTCGAAAACACCGCTGAGACTGTAACAAAAATCCCATCTTACGGAGTGGTTGTTCCTAGCGTAAACCTTTCTAAGAGATTAAAAAATGGCAATACATTAAAGGTTGCCTACAACCGCAGGATTCAAAGACCGTCTATTCAATTTTTGAATCCAAATATTCAGGCAGGCAATCGATTAAACATTACGATAGGTAATCCTAATCTAAGCCCGGAGTATACTAATAACTACGAACTATCTTATAGCACTTTTGTAAAAGGCACCTCGCTGAATTTTTCAACATTCGTTAGAAACACAACCGGTTCCATTCAAAGCATACGCGAGGCAATAGTAGTAGATGATAATAATGTCATTCAAACTACCTATGATAATATTGGCCAGGAAGACGCATACGGTGTGAGTATTTTTTCCAACGTAACAGTTGGTAAAAAATTATCACTCAATGGTGGTACGGATGTCTATTATGCGGTGCTTAACAACCAACTTGAAAATCCATTGTATAAAGCCAGCAATGAAGGTTGGGTAGCCAGTGGCCGACTTTTCGGCAGCTATAATATGTCAAAGGGTTGGGGATTTCAGTTCTTTGGATTTTACCGTGGCCGTCAGGTACAACTGCAAGGACTACAGGGAGGCTTTGGCACGTATAGCCTTGGATTGAAAAAAGATTTTACCAACAAGAAAGGTAGCATTGGTTTTGGCATTGAGAATTTCTTAAACCCAGTCCTTCGAATAAGAAATAATGTAGAATCAATTACAATTAGTCAGTCGAGCATTAACGAACGACAAAACTTAAGCTTTAGAGTTAATTTAAGTTACCGCTTTGGCAAAATGAGTTTTGACAATGCTCCACGTAAGCGAAAAAAATCTGTCAACAACGATGACTTGAAAGATGGTGGTGGCGGAGATGGGCAGCAAGATGGTGGGCAGCAACCTCAGCAACGGGGTGGATTTACCCCTTCACCTGCGCTTACTCCTAAAAAATCTAATGTAGAAGTTCCAAAGACAGACCCAACGGCCGCGGTAAAAGCAGAAGGAGATTGGACGTACACAATTGAATCTCCTCAAGGCGGAGGCGGTACATTAAAGATTAAAAGAGAAGGCGAAATCCTTTCAGGTTCAATTATCAATAGCAGATCAAACCGCGAGACACCTCTTAAGACTATAGCCCTTGCAGGAAATGAACTTACCTTCAGTTATGAAGCTAATTTTGGAGGAAATACATCCGTAATAATATTCAAAGGTATTATTGCAGACAATACCTTGACAGGCATGATGTCAGTAGGTCAATTTGGTTCCTTCCCAATGAATGGTAAAAGAAGTCAATAAGAATTTAGGGGCATCTCTAAAGTAAGTAGCACATCACTAAGCCTGACTAGACATCAGGCTTTACTTTTTATAAGCTATACGTAGAAGACGAAATATAATTGGGATATATCATAAGGTGCTTTTTCTTCACCTCTTCAAACAATACCCTCTTGAGTTCATGGATATTCTCCTTTAGGGCTGCCGAAATAAAAACTATATTTTGAAATCCAATTTGGCGATAATATCCTTTTAGTTCTTCCAGGTTTACCGGCTCTTCTGGTTTTTCCAAAAGATCAATTTTATTCAAAACCAAAATGGTGGGTATGTTACCAGCACCAATCTCGGCCAGTGTTTTATTCACCACGTCAATGTGGTTATGGTGAAAAGGATGTGCAACGTCCACTACATGTAACAAGATATCCGATTCACGTACTTCATCCAATGTAGATTTAAATGATTCAATTAAATGATGTGGCAATTTGCGAATGAACCCAACCGTATCGGAAAGAAGAAAGGGAATATCTTCAATTACTACTTTACGCACTGTTGAATCTACTGTGGCAAATAGTTTATTCTCGGCTTTTACATTTGATTTCGAAAGCAGGTTCATCAGAGTAGATTTACCCACATTTGTATACCCAACCAATGAAACCCGTACAATGTTAGTCCTTGACTTGCGCTGTGTTTTTCGTTGTTTGTCAATTTTTTCAAGTTCATCCTCCAGCAAAGAAATCTCATATTTAATCTTTCTGCGGTCAGTCTCTATCTCTTTTTCACCTGCTCCACTGCGTGTTCCAGTGCCTCCTCGTTGGCGCTCCAGGTGAGTCCACATGCGTGTGAGGCGAGGCAAAAGGTATTGGTTCATCGCCAATTCTACTTGTGTGCGAGCCTGAGCCGTTTGGGCACGCATCAAAAAAATATCAAGAATTAAAAGGCTTCGGTCATAAATCCTGACCTTGTAATCTTCACGGGTGGCAGGATTGAACTCCTTCTCAAGATTTCTCAATTGAGAGGGGCTCAAATCATCATCAAATATGATCGTGTTTACATTTTCTTTAAAGACAAAGGTTTTTATATCCTCAAGCTTGCCTTTTCCTACCAAAGTCCTGTTATCCGGGTTAGGCAGTCGCTGAATAAACCTTTCTAATGTCTTAATTCCCGCAGTTTCTGCCAGAAAAGCCAATTCGTCTAAATGCTCCTGAGTTTCTTCGGAATGTGTCTTACTTAAAATAAGAGCTACTAGTACCGCGGTATTGTGATAGTTTTCCATCGTTTGCAGTTCAAACTTACCTTATAATTTAATGGTTCATTTCTATGGCAGGTTACTTTTTTTTACTTTTGCAGGATTTAGTAAGAAGAATGCCTTTGTCTAGGGGCTTCTTTGGTCTCTTAATCTAAACCTTCTCTTGGTAGAGATACCGAAAGAATTATTGTTGGCTAATGAAAGTTGCTATTGTCTTAAATACCTCCTGGAATATCTATAATTTCCGGATGAACTTCGTAAAAGCTTTACTTGCAAAAGGTTATGAAGTTCACACAATTGCCCCGCAGGATGATTACACACACTATCTTATTGACGCAGGCTGCATTCACCATGCAATAAGAATGGATAGCCGGGGTGCAAATCCCATCAAGGATTCAGCGTTGATAATTGAACTTTATTCCATTTATAAGAAAGTTAAGCCCGACATTATCTTACATTATACTATTAAACCCAACGTTTACGGAACAATTGCAGCCACGTTGCTACGGATACCCGTTGTTAATAATGTTTGTGGGCTAGGAACCGTGTTCTTGAAGAGTAACTTGGTTTCGGCCTTTGCTATTCTGCTTTACAAATTAACTTTCCGATTCCCTAAAAAAGTTTTTTTTCAAAATCCAGAAGATCTCAAGCTATTTCTGGCGAAGAAGCTGGTGCCAGCCCACACGGCAGACTTACTTCCAGGGTCTGGCATTGACCTGGAAAAATTCAGTCCTATTGAATTTAACAGAAATAAATCTTTTACTTTTCTTCTCATTTCAAGACTAATTACTGACAAGGGAGTACTTGAATATATTGAGGCTGTAAAAAAACTAAGAGTTCAGGGACTTGACGCACGATTCCAAATTTTGGGAGCCAAAGATCCTCAACACAAACGCGGAATTAAACTTAAGGTGATTGACGATTGGATTAATTCCGGCACTATTGAATATCTTGGAACAACAGATGATGTTCGGCATTTTATTGGAAAAGCAGACTGCATTGTTCTCCCCTCTTATCGCGAAGGAACCCCGCGCACATTATTGGAAGCAGCGAGCTCCAGTAAACCTATTATTGCAACCGATGTACCAGGCTGTCATAATGTAGTGAACCATAATATTAATGGTCTTCTGTGCCAGCTCAAAGATGTAGATGATCTTGCTGATAAAATGCATGAGATGGCCAACCTGGATAATGAAACCTTAAGAAGATTTGGCATCAATGGTCGCAAGAAAGTTGAGCTGGAATTCAACGAAACGGTGGTGATCAATAAATACATCGATACTCTATCAAATTTTAAGAAAGCCTCTTAAATCTCCTACCTTTGAAGGCATGGAAATCAAAGCAACTGGAATTGAAAGCCTCTTTGAAGTTATTCCGCGTACCTATCAAGATAACCGTGGTTGGTTTCTGGAATTTTTTAAAAACACTTCTCTAAAGGATTTTGGATTGACCAATCCTTTAGTCCAGGACAATTTGTCGTTTTCAAAAAAAGATGTTGTACGGGGATTGCATTTGCAGCTCGAACCCTTTGCCCAGGCTAAACTTGTAACAGTATTGCAGGGAAAAGTTCTTGACGTGGTGGTGGACCTTCGAAGAAATTCAGCCACCTTTGGAAAGGTATTTAGTTGTGTTCTAGACAGCGAAAAGCACAACATGTTGGTGATTCCGGAGGGATTTGCTCATGGATTTTCAGCTTTAGCCGACTCCTTATTTTTTTACAAATGTTCCAACTTATATAATCCCAAATTTGAAACAGGAATTATCTGGAATGATCCACAATTAAAAATTGATTGGAGTGTCAAATATCCGATTGTTTCTGAAAAGGACCAGCAACTTCCAACACTTGAAGAGTTAATCAGAAAATCATTAATTTCACCAAAAGTCTAATCCCATACTTGTGAGATTTTTTGCCCAGCTCTTTATCTTTTCATCATTCCTGTTTTCCTGTGCTTCCTATAAACAGAACATTATGTTCAAGACACAGGATGGTTTTCAACCGGATAAGATTACCTCAGAAGTGCTACGTGCCGAAAAAAATTACATCATTCAACAGAACGATTATCTAAAATTGGAGGTCTATTCCAATAAAGGAGAAAAGCTTATTGATCCGAATCCCGAGCTTAGCAACCTTTCTGTTAATCAACAGACTTTAATAAGACAGCAACCAAATTACCTGGTAGATTTAGAAGGCATTGTCAAATTTCCAATGATTGGAGAAATGAAATTAGAGGGGCTCACGCTGAGGCAAGCCGAAGAAATTATACAAAAAGAGTATCAAAAATATTTTAAAGAACCTTTCACCCTTCTTACGTATGCCAATAAAAGAGTCATCGTGCTGGGAGCTCCAGGTGGGCAGGTGATTCCTCTGATAAATCAAAATGTGAGCCTCGTAGAAGTCCTTGGTTTGGCCACGGGTCTGGACAACACCGCAAAAGCCCAAAACATAAGAGTACTGAGAAAAGAAAAAGTTTTCCTGATAGACCTGACTACAATTGATGGCTATAAAAGTGGTAACATGCTAATTGAGCCTGGCGATATAGTATATATTGAACCAGTTCGCAGGCCGCTGAGTGAAGCCTTGAGAGATTATGCAGGCATCATTGGCCTGGCCGTTAGTATCTATACGCTTATTATTGTGGCCAAAAAATAATTAGTTTCAAAAATCTGTGGAGACACCAACCAAACTTAAAAATATAGATGTTTCCCCTGAGGGAATAGACTTTGAAAAGCTAGGTATTATTGTTCGCAAAAACCTATTTTGGGTAATCTTACTCTTTCTGGCCACAAACACTATTGCCTATCTAACTATCCGATGGACCAAAGATCTTTATGAATCTGAATCGGAGCTGAAGCTCGATACTAAACAGAATGCAACTGAATTGGGTATTAAGGGTATTGTCGAAGATCAGAACCTTAATATTGTCGCTGGGGAAATTGAACAAATCAAATCAAAACTTTTTATCGGCCGGGTAATCGATTCTCTGGATTTGAAAATCAGCTATTACAGCATAGGAAAAGTTCTTAAAGATGAGATGTACAAGCGAAGCCCTTTTGAAATAAAACACTTTGTTAATTACAACACGCCTTATGATCAGCCTATCTACTTCAATTTTACGGGAGATCAATCCTATTCCTTTCAGTTCGGAAAAGAAGGGTCAGCTTTTAAAGGCATCCTGGGAGAAAAACTTGTAAGTAAGAATTTCGAAATTACTATTGTAGCCACATCTCTGCGCGAAGCCAAAGATGAAAATGACTATTTTTTTGTTATCAATAGCCGCAATGCCCTTATAGACTATATGTCTAAAAGCACTTCAGTCGATCCTCTCAACTTCAGTGCGAATACTATCAGAATATCATTTAAGGATTTTAATGCCTTAAAAGCCCATGACATTGTGAATAAAATTGATTCGCTTTATCTCCACTACAGCAATGAACAAAATAATCTAACCACTAAACAAAAGATTGACTGGCTAAATAATGAGTTAGCTCAAGTGGAGAACAAAATGGAAGACTTTGAAAACTACTTCGAGAATTTTACCCTTCAAAATAAAAGTAGTAATGTAGATGATGATCTCCGGAGAACCATCTTTTTAATCAATACGATAGATTCTCAACGCTATGAACTAAATAAGCGAATGGTTGAATTAAATTCGTTGATGGACGGATTAGGCACAGGCAATTATCAAATACCTGTAATTCAAAAACAATTTCTCCCTGATTATCTTAATAGGAAAATTGAAAATCTACAGAATATTGTCGAGAGTCAAAATCGATTGGGTCTGGCTTACAATGAAAATACATTTGCCTTTAAGCGCAGCAACAATGAATTGAACAATCTCAAAAACCAGATATTCACCCAACTTGCCGATCTTAAAAAAGATTGGCTTAACCTCGCTTCGGAATTAAACAAGAAGAAAGAGAAACTTGAATTAGAATTTGCTTCAATGCCAGATAAAAATACCAAGTTCTCAAAAAATCAACGTTTCTATAAATTATACGAAGAGTTCTATCTTTCTATGATGAAGTCAAAAGCAGAGTTTGAAATTGCGCAAGCCGGCAGCACCCCCGACTTTAAAATTCTTTCCTCAGCTACGCTTCCTACCGTTCCTATATCACCAAAGAAGATAATGATACTGGGCATTGGCTTGGTAGCCGGTATAGTTTTAAATTTCTTTCTTATCGGTCTATTGTACCTGCTCCACAACAAAATCACCAGCATTCAGGAATTGGAGAGAATTACTCCGTTGGCAGTTTTGGGAGCTGTTCCTGTTACCAATTATTTATCTACCACACCATTTCATGTTATTGAAAATCCGAAATCAGTTTTGAGTGAAGCTATTAGGACTTTACGAACCAACCTTGATTTCTTTTTAACCGGTGGAAATAAAAAAGTAATTGCAATCTCTTCTACAATTTCCGGGGAGGGAAAATCTTTTCTGGCATTAAACTTAGGAGGCGTGTTGGCTCTTTCCAGAAAAAAAGTAGCCCTTCTGGACTTGGATATGAGGAAGGCCAAAAATAACCTACCTTTTGAAGTTAGGGACTCAAGTAAGGGGATTAGTACTATCCTAATTCAAAAACATACCTGGAGAGAGTGTGTCGTAAAAACATCGCTTGAAAATTTTGATTATCTGCCAGCAGGGCCTCAGCCTCCCAATCCTTCGGAACTGCTATTAAATGGTGAATTTTCAAACTTATTGGAAGAAATGAAAGAGCAATACGATTACATTGTATTGGATACTCCCCCCATTGGTCTTGTTACAGATGGCATCATGGCAATGAAACGATCCGATCTTTCTATTTATGTTCTGAGAGCCAACTACTCCAATAGAGATTTCATTAATAATCTGCACCGCACAATAAACATTAATAAATTCACAAACATTGCAATAGTCTTGAATGCAGTACCCGCACCAAGAAAATCATATGGCCATGCGTATTACGAAGAGAGGGCTATAAAAAAAAGTTGGTGGAGAAATCTAATGAAAGCCTAAGTGTTCTCAGTTTTTAAATCAACGCCTAAGAAGTCCTCACTTCCAATTACTATCGACATCCATTCACATCTTTTGCCAGGATTGGATGATGGCGTAAAGACATTTGAGGAGTCGTGGCAAATAATCAGAAGATTTGAAGACTTGGGCTACCGGAAGTTGATCACTACCCCTCATATCATGAATGATTATTATCGGAATACTCCGACAGGGATTCAAAATAAGAAGGAGGAGTTGATTGATTTTCTGAAGCAAAGGAATTCTCGCATCCAACTTGAGGCAGCCGCAGAGTATTACCTGGATGAGGCTCTGCTCCAATCTACGGATAACAATGAAACACTTCTTACGTTTGGCGCGCCACGCTATTTACTATTCGAAACAAATTTTCTTACTGAACCTTTTCAATTAAAGGATTTTATTTTTAAAGTCACCACGCAAGGCTATAAACCTGTACTGGCTCATCCGGAACGCTATGAATACCTCAACAAGAATTTCGCTAAACTTGAAGACCTGCGGAATCGCGGAGTATTATTTCAATTGAATATTCTTTCTTTGATTGGATTTTATTCCGGCCCTATACAAAAAATGGCAGAAGGTATAATCGAAAAAGGCTGGGTAGATTTTATCGGTAGTGATTGCCACAACGAACAATATTCCATGCTGATTGAAAAAGCACAACGGACTAAATACTTTAAAAAAGCTTTAGATTTACCGTTGTTAAATAATAGCCTCTGAAATTATGATTGCTATAACCGGAGCCAGCGGATTATTAGGCAGTTTTATTGTATCGCAATTTATTTCAGAAGGGGAACAAGTGATAGCGCTAACCAGAAAAAATAGTGATACCTC
>JANOLM010000240.1:0-2207 GCA_031419815.1 Bacteroidia bacterium | reverse complement strand
GCGGTAATGGCAGACGATGGCGAAGTCAGGGCTCAAGATATAACATTCAGTGGCATAGGTACCGATCAATCCATTCTCTTGAAAGAGATGACTCTACAAGAATATACGTATAGGATTATTCGCTTACTGCTCAATAAATATGATAACAATGTATTAGAAGTGGCCAAGCGCTTGGATATAGGGAAATCGTCTATTTACCGATACCTGAAAGAAATGGAAGAGACAGGAATTTAAAGTACGGATATTATAGCTTGCTCATGATTACGCATAAGCTCAAAATTCATATTGTTTAGATATTAAAGTGAAGTTGTATGAAGTCCTTAGATCAATTTGTCAAGAAAGGATTGTTCTACAAGTCTGTAGTAGAAGACGGTTCAGATATTATTTTTGTAGTGGACTATCATGGTAAAATCCTTTACCTAAATGCCTCCGTTGAGGAGACACTCGGGCATAAACCCAAAAGTCTTTTTGGTAAGAATTTCTTCGATTTCATTTTACCCGAAACACTTTCCTCCTTTAAAAAGAAATACCAACTAAGTACTAAAAGACCTTATCAGGAATCAGTTGAATTTCAATTTTTGTGTAAGGATAAATCGTATAAGTACCTGGAATTCAATTCTATAAATCTAAAAAAGAAAGAAAAAATAGAAGGTCTTATCCTGGATTGCCGCGATATTACAGAACGCAAAAAAGATGCAGAAGAGCTCTTGCTAGCTCAGAAAACAAAAGATCAATTCCTAGCTAATATAAGTCACGAAATAAGAACCCCAATCAATGGCATTGCTGGTATGGCAACCCTGCTCAGTCAAAGTCCAAACCCTGAGGACCAGATCATCTACTTGAATGCCATAAAAAGCGCATCGAAGAATTTAAAGGTGATTATCAATGACATTCTGGATTTGGCCTCCATTGAATCGGGGAAATTGCAATTTGAACGAATCGGCTTCAACTTAAGAGATGTACTGGCATCTCTTGCCAACATGTTCCAGGTTCAAGCCAAAGAAAAAGGGTTAAGTATCTCAAATCAACTAACAAAAGAGGCTGATAAAATTCTTATTGGCGACCCTGTACGCCTTAATCAAATCCTGATCAATCTGATCAGTAATGCACTCAAGTTTACGCATACAGGTTCCATCAAACTGAACTGCTCAGTTGAGCGGCAAGAAAAACAAAAGTTCTATATACGATTCGAGGTGACTGATACCGGTATAGGAATTCCATCCGATAAATTGGCTACAATCTTTGAAAGCTTTAGCCAAGCCGATGCTAGCGTAACTCGTAAGTATGGTGGAACAGGTCTTGGTCTCACTATTGCCAAACAGTTGGTTGACTTACAGCAAGGAACAATATCTGTAAAAAGTGAAGAGGATAAAGGTTCATCTTTTGAAGTAATCATTCCCTATCAAATTGGCAGCCACAAGGATATTGCTGAAATATCAAACAAAGCCAGGAAAAGCAAGTCGTACAGGAACAGACTAAAGAATTTGAATGTGCTTTTAGTTGAGGATAATGAGATTAACAGGCTGTATGCAATTAATATTTTAAAAACTTGGGACTGTTTTGTAGAGACGGCCGAAAATGGTTATGTAGCCATTGAAAAATTAAAGAGTACATCATTTGATATCGTTCTGATGGACATACAAATGCCGGAGATGGATGGCTATGAGGCCACAAAAGCAATACGAAGTGGCGAATCTCCTAAAAGTGAAATACCGATCATTGCGCTTACAGCCAACGCCAACAGAAAAGATATCGAAAAATGTTTGGCAGCGGGCATGAATGATTGTATTGCTAAGCCATTCACACCAGATGATCTGATTAACGTGCTTATAAAATACAGTAACCACAAAAGCAGTACACCAGAGAAAGTTCTAACCACACATTCAAATCAGAAAACCAATTTCAAGTCAACAGTTGATCTGACGTATTTAAAAACAATGTCCAATGGCAATACAGAGTTTATAAAAGAAATTGTTACTACTTTTTTAGAAACGATACCAAAAAGCATAGCAGAGATCAGGCATCTTACAGCTACTAAAACCTGGGACAGCCTGGCCAGAGCTACGCATAAAATAAGACCTTCTCTTACCATGATGGGCCTACCGGTTGCCAAAGAATTGTCCATTGAAATAGAAGCCAACGCTTCTTCAAAAAAAGACAGGAAGCTTATACCCGGTCAGGTAAAAGAATTTTGTGGAATGCTTGAA
>JANOLM010000239.1:0-12265 GCA_031419815.1 Bacteroidia bacterium | reverse complement strand
GCTTCCTTATAATTCAGTTCAGGATCAGATTTTAGATTCTCGACTTCAGATTCACTAAATTTTTTTTTGTGGATGCGAGTGGTGTCATTGGCACCCTGAAATTTTTTTGCTTGTGGTAAATGTTCAGAAACTTCAGAGGCTATAACAGTTGAGTCAGTACTCGTTTTAGAATAGCAAAAGTTAGTAACGATAAGTAAAAGTAAAAGGGTAAAAACTATTGATAAGTTTCCGTTTTGTTTTATTGACTTTATGGCAACAATTTTTTCGCCTTGAAGGCACAAGGGCAAGGAGTTAATTTTATTGGATAATGAGGTCACGTAAAAGGAAATCAAAAGCGTTCTTCTGGCCTGGAATTTATTTCTTCTTGCTTTCCCAATGTTTCAATTTGATCCAACAATCCCTTCGATTCTTTCAACTCAACCAAGTTGAAGTATTGAAAGGCAATGCCGACATTGGGTAAGCTTGCCAGCGTAAATTGCGCAAGATAATACAGTGTAAAGAACAGGACTGTTAGAAATTCCCAGGAGGTAGATGTTTCTTTCACCACGCCAGCGGAAGTATTGTGAAGCATATCAACTATGGTGATAAAATACCACGGAGCAATAAAAATATAGGAAACCGTAGACACGATCAACGATAGAATGACGATGAGACCAAACGTGCTCCACCACTTTCCTCTCACCAATCGATTGGATCGGATGATTGCGCTAAAGAAACCCTTTCGCTCATAGGATTGAATAAAGAACGTAAGCGCAAAACTTATTGCGGCATAAAATAGTACTATGAGCATAGCGAAAATGAGGAGAAAGCTTATAAAAGGTGAGCCTTGCATAAGTAATGCCATAGGAACAATGGAAATCATGTATGCACCGACAAATAAAGTAAAGAAGAGTATGGTTGTTCCGAGGTAGGACCAGAAGGTATTCCGAACCCGTTCCCATACTTCGCTCACTTCAATTTGGTTGGTTTTCTTTTCTCCATAAAGCAAAATGTAGTTATTGATAGTTGCCATCGTAACTACACCACTGATCAGCAGAAATACGACTGTCAAAAAAAGTTGTAACCAAAAGGTAACTGTCAAAAAGTAATTACCAAAGGCCTCCGGGTTGCCAGCGTTGCTGGCCATGTTCTGAGTAAGGCTTATAAAATCACCGGCAATAGATCCCATCATCATGCTGCCTAAGAGAGCAGGTGGTCCTGCAATAAAGAGCAGGCTTTTGAAAAGTGGCTTGAAATTCTGTTTTATGAATTCAAAGGTGGCATTCATCTTTCGGCTGAAATCGCGAGTCCTGTGAAATTCAATAAGTTTAAATTCTTCCATTTCGTTTTAATTGTTTCGGATAGATAACAAAATAATATAGCATGAGCAATGCTGAACATCCAATGATGACAATTTTGAACATCCAATGCATAAAAGCATATCGGGTAATGAAGGATTCAATAAAACCCGCCATGATAAAAAAAGGAATCAGCCCCATGACAATCTTTAATCCTTTTAGAGCCCCCATCTTAAAGGAATCAAGTCTGGAGTAGGTGCCGGGAAATAAAAGACTGTTACCCATGGTGAAGCCAGCTGCTGCGGCAATCACGATGGAGGAAAGCTCGATTGTGCCATGAAGCATGATCACCGGAAGAGCCTGATCAAGTTGTTGTTCCTTAAAAAAGAACATTACAAAGGTGCCTACCATCAATCCATTATAAAATAAATAAAGGCCTGTGCCCAGCGAAGCAAACACACCATACACAAACACCATGAAGGACACCATGATGTTGTTGCGGGTGATCATAAAAAACATAGATATTTCGCTGCTGGACGAGTACACACGTGTAGGATTTCCATTCTTAATATTTTCCAGCGTCATATTTACATAGGCATCGCCCATGATGAGCCGAACAAAAGTCTCGTCATACAAAACAGAAACGGCTCCGATGATACCGGCTACTACAAAAATGACCAGTGCATAAAGAAGGGGTTTGCGCACCTCAAACATTATTGCTGGAAGTTCTGCTTTCCAGAAGGTAATGAACCGGCTCTTCTCTTCTTTCTTGTTTTTATAAATCTCCAAATGAATTTTGCTGGCTAGAGAATTTAGGTATTGCGTAGTCCTACTTTTCGGATATTGGGTACGTGAAAAAGAGAGATCATCTGTGATCTGTATGAAAAGTTCTGCCAACTTATCAGGCGAGGCCTGGCGCTGGTCTTTCACCACTTTTTCAAATTCCTCCCACCTTGGCTTATTACGCTGGATAAAGGCAGATTCGCGCATAGAACATTTAAGAAAAGGAAAGATAAAGGTTGAGTGCGGTTCTGGCAAATCAAATTAATTTGTTGGTCAGGCGACCCGGAACCAGAGCCACTGATTGCTTCACTTTATTCGCTTTGCAATTTCCTCTTTCAACTTTATTGAGTCCTTGGTACCAATTCTAAATACCCTTCTTGTATCGTTAAATTTTAACTCTACTCCATCAGTACCACTTACATTGTACAGCATACCATTGGGAATGAATCTAATTCCCCAACCATAATACCACGGAGTTTTAACGGACTCAACTGTACTAATTCTTTTAATAGAAATTCTTTTTCTAATGAGGCCAACCCCGAATGATACAGATATGTTATCAACGGATATTTTAGTTGTCAATCCATAGAAAAGTAAATAGAGCAAAAGAAACATTGAACTTGCAATAGCAAAACCAGTTTGTCCAATTGGCCTATCCCCAAGGTCATTAACATATAAATATGTAATAAGAACCTGAGTTGGAATTGCGAACGCGAAAATTAGCCAGCCAAATTGAAATTCTTTATAGTCTTTCATACGGGATTACTTTTGCATATTCTTTGCCACCTCAATCGCCTTGTTCCAGACTCGCCACGTATTGGCATAACAAATCTTTTCAATATCCGCTTCTGTGTAGCCTCGCTTTAGTAACGCATAAATTAAATTGGGATAACAAGACACATCCTCCAAACCCGTTGGCAATTCACCATCCACTCCATCAAAATCAGATCCAATGCCCACATGATCAATACCAGCAAGCTTCACCACATGGTCAATGTGATTGGCTACCATCTCAACATCTGTATTTAAGGAAGGGTTATCTTTTTTGAATTGTTCAATTATAGGTTTGGCAAGCGTGTCATTGGCCGCAAGTCCTTTTTCTTCTAATAGTGCTTTTAGTTTTTCTCTATTGATTTTATTTTGATTCACCACCACAGAATCCAGAAAGGCATTGTAAAAATTGATGTGCATAACTCCACCATTTTCACCTAGTTTTTTAATCATATCATCGGTCATGTCGCGCTTAACCGTGGGTGCAAAATACCGGCAAGATGAATGCGAGGCGATGCAAGGGGCTTTAGAAAGTTTCATTACTTGGTAAAACGTACTGTCATCCACATGGGAGATGTCCACCATCATCCCTATGCGGTTCATCTCTTCCACTACTTTTACTCCAAATGGGCTTAGACCATTCCAGGTATGTGTGGTATCACCAGAAGAATCACAAATCTGGTTGTCTTTGCTGTGCGTAAGCGTGATGTATCGTATGCCGCGGTCAAAGAAGTACTGAATATTTTTTAAATCATCACCAACGGGAGCTCCGTTTTCCATTCCCATGGGCAACGAAATTTTTCCTGCCTTAAAATTTATCTCCACCTCGGCAGGCGTATTGGCCAGTGCGAACTTGTCTGGAATTTGTTCGGCAATACCTGTGACCATATTTATCAAAGAGTCCGCTAACAATTTGCCTTTGTCAGGCTGAAGCTGATTGATAGAAGGAATGTAGATAGACATAAAAGGGGCATCAAGTCCCCCTTTCTTTGCGCGCTCATAATCAAAGTCACCTTCATCGGATGAAACGGGAATGGTCATATATTTTCGCTCTACGCGAAAGTTTTTAAACCTCAGGCGGTAAGGCAGGTCAACATGACCGTCTGTAATAATATATTTATGAGCCAACTCATCCGCATAAGCACGAAGTTGTTCATCATTCATGCGGTCAACAGGTCTCTTTTCGGTGCAGTTGAAAAAGATCAATGTAAAAAGGCACAGAAGAGTAGAAATACATTTAATACATTTCATAGGTTTGCAATTAACTTTGGTTTGGAAAGGTAGTAGTTAAACCTGAATTTGACACTTCATTTTTTAGCATTAGCTTTTTTCGGAACGAGCAGCGGCAGAACATGCAAACGATACACGTACAGACCTCCTACAATGTATTCATTCACTATCCGGTGGCGAGTGTGGGCGACCGTATTCTGGCTCATTTGATTGACCGGCTCATCCTTATTTTGTATTCCATTGTGGTATTTGCTGCCTTTATCAATTTGGATGTAAATGAAATTTGGGTCTGGATGATGGTGATTGGAACGCCCTGGCTTCTTTACAATGTGTTGTTTGAGATTTTCATGAACGGACAGACGCCCGGTAAGATTTCAATGACCATTAAAGTAGTACGACTTAATGGAACACCTCCTTCCATTGGTGATTATTTGCTGCGATGGATTTTTAGTTTTATTGATTTTTATGTATTGTCTGGTGCAATTGCAGTGGTCATAGTGGCTGCCAGCGGCAAGGGCCAACGACTTGGGGATTTAGTAGCCGGGACTTCCGTTGTGAAACTTATTGAACAAAAGGAGATTACGGCAAGTGAGGTTTTCGTTACACCTGATGCTACGTACGTCCCAATTTATTCACAAGCTGTTCAACTTCACGAGAGGGATATTGAATTGATTCAGCGCGCGTTGGAAGTAGCACGCGATCATGGAAATTCTGAACCGCTTTTGATTGCTTCGGAGAAAATCAAATCTCTCCTGGGTATTCAAACGGATCTTCCTCCGGTAAAATTTCTTTACACTGTGATAAAGGATTACAATCATCTCAATTCTAGATGATGGAAAATCTAAAGGTTATTACCCTATCACAGTTGGCCTTGCGCAACGGTCAGGATAAACCAGAGATATGGATTGCCTATCAGGGAATGGTGTATGATGTATCGATATCGAAGTTGTGGAAGAATGGGAAGCACTATGAACATTGGGCTGGCCAGGATTTGACAGATGAATTAAAGGATGCTCCTCACACAGAACGGGTTTTTGAAAAGTTTACGATCATAGGGACGTTGAAAGTTTGAATCTTCATTTGTTCTTTCGGCTTAGCCGAAAAAATCGTAAATCGTACTTTGTAAATTGTAAATCACAACATGATCATTATAGCAGACAGCGGAGGTTCTAAGATTGACTGGCGTATTCTACATAAGGATGGTACCATTGGCCAAGCCAACTGTCCCGGATTCAATCCTTATTATCAGCCTATTGACGACTTAAAGAAAAATGTCGAGGAGTTTTTGGTGCCGCAAGTGAATGGTGCTGTTGATAAAATTTTCTTTTATGGTACAGGTGTTTCCTCCGAGAAAAATCAAAGCGTTATAAAGGATGCCTTACGTGAATTTTTTCCAACGGCACAAATTGAAATTCAGTGGGATTTACTTGCGGCCGCACGCGCTTTGTGCGGAAGCGAGCCTGGCATTGCTTGCATACTTGGCACCGGATCCAACTCTTGTTTTTATGATGGTGAAAAGATAACAGGCATGGTGGCCAATCTGGGTTGGATTTTGGCAGATGAAGGTTCGGGTACTTACATCGGGAAACGTTTTGTATTTGATTACTTGCGAAAAAAAATGCCCGAAGATTTGGCGAAGCAATTTCAGGCTCGCTTCCCCTTGACGCGCGAAGAATTCTTAGAGAAAGTTTACCAACAAGAGAGGCCGAGTGCTTTTCTGGCAGGGTTCACAAAATTTATTTTTCAGCATTTGAAAGAGCCTTATTGTTACCAACTTGTGTACAATAGTTTTTCTGAATTTTACGAGGAGGTGGTGATGCGATATGACAATTACAAGAATTATAAAGTGCACTTCACGGGTTCTGTCTCATTTTATTTCAGTAATATTTTGAGACAGGTAGCCAACGATAAGGGCATCACTGTCAAAAATATTTTAGAAGGACCTATTGCTGGTTTGGCATTATACCATAAGAAAGATTTGTGAACCGTTAATCGTGAATAGTTAAAAGTAAATCGGTTACCCAATTTTCAATGATAAACGTCCCTACTATTAACGGATAACAATTAACCATTAACTGACAAGTGACAACAGAATCATCTTCCCATTACAATCATCTTGAACAGATGAGCATTCACGATTTGCTTCTGAACATCAATCGTGAGGACAAAACAGTATCACTTGCTGTTGAGAAAGTGATGCCTAAAATTGAATCACTTGTGATCGCGATTGTTGAGCGGATGGAAAAGGGTGGGCGGTTATTTTATATTGGTGCCGGCACCAGCGGTCGTCTTGGAATACTGGATGCATCAGAAATACCTCCTACCTATGGCATGCCCCAGGGAAAAGTAATTGGCTTGATTGCCGGTGGTGACACTGCTATTCGCAAAGCGGTAGAAAATGCAGAGGATGATTCTACGCAGGCGTGGAAAGATTTGGAAGAGCACATGATCAATCAAAATGATGTGCTGGTAGGCATTGCAGCATCAGGACGAACGCCATATGTGATTGGTGGAGTAAAACAAGCCAGGGTACAAGGTATCATTACGGGATGCATCACCTGCAATGAAGGAAGTGAATTAGCAAAAAATGTTGACCACCCTATCGAGGTTGTAGTGGGGCCAGAGTTTGTGACAGGCAGCACGCGTATGAAGTCGGGCACCGCCCAAAAACTCATACTAAACATGATCTCTACCACCACCATGATCAAGTTGGGGAGGGTTAAAGGAAATAAAATGGTTGATATGCAGTTAACCAATAACAAACTTGTGCATAGGGGTGTTAAGATGATCATGGACGAGTTACAGATTTCCGAAGCAGAGGCAGATAAGCTTCTCAAAGAATTTGGCAGCGTAAGAAAAGCCGTTGATAGTCGCAGGTAATCATGCATCAGATTGAGCCATACGCAAATTGGTTGAAGTATTACGATTCTTCTGAGGATACGCAATCTCCTTTTTTTGGCAAAGATTATAATTATGATCTCTATACCGAGACCATCTACGGGTATTACATTGACCCCGCCTGGGATTCATTTGGTTCGGAGACATTGTATTTAAAAACACTTTATGCCGATTACATTGAAGGATTTGTAATACTTGAATTTATTGGAGAATGGAATGATACCATTAACAATGACATCATGATGTTGAAGCGTGATTTCCTGGAGGTGCTCATGCACGAAGGCATACGGAAATTCATTTTGATTGGAGAAAATGTTTTCAACTTCCATGGCGCTGATGAGTTGTATTATGAAGAATGGTTTGAGGAAGTGGAGGAGGGGCAAGGGTGGATAGCAGCCGTATGTTTTCCTGAATTCATCCAGCAGGAATTCAGGAAGTATCGAATCGATCAATACGTCAACATGGGAGGCACGTTGCAAATTGATCAGTGGAGGACGTTACATCCAGCGAAGTTTTGTGAACTGGTTGATCAGCTTATTCAACGGAGACTTAACTAAATGGTAATCAGTATTCAGTAATCGGTGATCAGTCTAACCGATTACTGATCACATAATCAATGAAAGCTGTGCTCCGCTGACAGGCGCATCAATCGGCACCAGATAATCTTTTTTTGTATTCACTTCACGGCACATCACGCGCGTGCGTTTTAGTTTTCCTTTCTTAAACCATCTACCGTGCAAACCAAAAACACTCCCTTCTGGAATTTGTGAAAGCAAAATGACGGTGGTTTGATTGTGGTCAAACTTTCTAAGGGCAGCTGTTAATTTGGAATCTGAATAGGAAGAAGCTTTTGGATTAGCCATATGTCTTTTTAGAACTCCTAAAATAACGGGAGGAAAAATTTCTTCTGTAAGCACGGGTATCATCAGTTGTTGAAATGATTTTTTCCATTGATCACCATGAGCTTCTACCCGATGTCCAAAAACAGTATGGACTTCGAGATGGGCCACTTCATGAATGTAGGTGATCAAGAATGAATACGGATGAAGGTCTGCATTGACAGTGATGCGGGGTGTTTTTCCGGTGCGGAAAGTAAAGTCACCAACTTTAGTGATCCTGGCTTTTCGCAGTTTAAACGCAAACCGATAGTTAGTCCAAAGATTGAAACAATATTCTACTGCTGGCGCAGGGATGTGATTTTTGAGTAATGAAAGTAATTTTTCCTGATTCACCTGGATTTCAGTTCTTCTATAAACAAGGAAATAAAAAAAAGGCTTTAGTTTTTCTAAAGCCTTTTAGTTTCAATCTTTTTCAGATTGGCACGCCACAGATAATTACTGAACTCCAGTAGTATCCATTGTGGTCGTGTCAGCTGCAGGAGCTGCAGTTGTGTCAACAGGTGCAGTAGCAGTTGTGTCTGCGCTTTCAGTAGTTCCAGTCTTACCACCACAAGCAACAAAAGCAAATGCAAAGCCGCATACCATTAACAATGCGATAACTTTTTTCATAGTTTACAGGTTTTTAAAATTTGCTGCAAAGATAATGGAATGCCCTGATTTTAAGTCATTACGTAAGAGAAAATTATTTTTTACGGAAAAAGAGCCTTAAAGGCACTCCTTCGAAGTCAAAATTCTCTCTTATTTTATTTTCCAGAAACCGGACATAAGATTCCTGAATGTACTGAGGCAGGTTACAAAAGAATGCAAACGATGGAGATTTGGATGAGACCTGCGTAATGTACTTTATCTGTATGTGTTTACCCTTAGTTGCCGCTGGCGGATTGTGGGCAATTTCGGGCAAAATAGCATCGTTAAGTTGAGAGGTAGGTACTTTTTTGGTCTTATTATGATAGACTAATACGGCTTTTTCAATAACCTGAAATATTCGTTGCTTGGTTACTACGGAGGCAAAAATCACCGGTAAATAGTCAATAGGTTTCAACCGGTCTTCAATTTCCTTCTTGAATTTATCAGATGTCTTGGTGTCTTTTTCAATCAAGTCCCACTTATTGACCATAATGACCATACCCTTTCCTTGCTTCTGCGCAAGGCTAATAAGGCTAACATCCTGCGACTCAAGACCGCGCTGAGCATCCACCACAAAAATGCAAACGTCACTATCTTCCAACGCCCTTAATGAGCGAAGCACGGAGTAGAACTCTATATCTTCCGTCACTTTACTTCTCTTGCGAATGCCAGCAGTGTCGATGAGGATGAAGTCATTACCAAACATTTTGTAGCGTGAGTGAATGGCATCGCGCGTTGTTCCGGCTTCATCGGTAACAATGCTGCGTTCATGACCAAGAAGTACATTAAGAAATGAGGACTTGCCAACGTTAGGCCTTCCTAAAATAGTAATCTTAGGAATTCCGGCATCAGGATCTTCAACGCCTTCGCTTGGAAATACTTTAACTAACTCATCTAAAAGTTCTCCTGTTCCTGATCCATTTTCTGATGAAATGGGAAAGACATCGCCCATACCCAACTCGTAAAACTCATTTGCTTGCGCAGATTTATTTGGAGTATCTGCTTTGTTGGCCGCAATGAACACTGGCTTTTTTGACTTTCGGATAATGTTGGCAAACTCTTGATCATAGCCCGTGAGGCCGGTTTGGCAATCCACCATAAAGATGACGGCAATGGCTTCAGCTACCGCATGTTCTACTTGTTTTCGAATTTGCGATTCAAACTTATCCTGCGATCCTGTTACGTATCCTCCCGTGTCAATAATTGTAAAAAACTTACCTGTCCACTCGGCATATCCATAGTGACGATCGCGGGTAACGCCTGGCATGTCGTCCATAATCGCCTGACGCTTCTCTACCAATCGGTTAAAAAATGTGGACTTCCCAACATTGGGCCTTCCTACTATTGCTACAACATTTGCCATTTCTCTGATTAAAAAAATAAAAATTAAAAGACTCTTTTGCCCTCCTGCTCATTACTCAAAACTAGAGCCCCAAGACTAGAGACTACTACTCTATATATCCAAACTGCTTTAACTTATTTATCTCCTTCCTCCAATTGTCAGCCACCTTCACATGGGTCTCCAAAAAAACTTGTTTTCCAAAGAAGGCTTCCAAATCTTTTCGGGCTTCCGAACCTACCTTCTTCAATGAGCTGCCAGCTTTGCCAATCAAAATTCCTTTTTGCGAATCGCGCTCTACAAAAAGGATTGCGCGTATCCTTATAATTTTTTCTTCGTCTTTGAATGAATCAATAGAAACTTCGGTGCTGTAGGGGATCTCCTGCTCATAATTCAAGAATATTTTTTCGCGGATAATCTCGGAGGCAAAGAAGCGTTCCGACCGGTCTGTCATTTCATCTTTAGGATAGTAAGGCGGATGCTCGGGCAACATGTTTTTTATGGTGGTCAAAACTTTGTCAAGGTTTTCTCCTGTCTTTGCCGAAACGGTGATGATTTCAGTTCCAGGTAACTGGCTGTTCCAATAGGTTACTTTGTCTTCTACTGCTGAGCCTTTGCCCAGATCAATTTTATTCACCAGCAATAAGATTGGAGTATTTACTTTTTTTAATCTTGCAAATGTCTCCTCGTCATATTTTTGATCTAACTCTACCACCAGTAAAATCAGATCAGAATCTTCCAATGAAACATTTACGTAACTCATCATCGCTTTTTGAAGCTCGTACTTAGGTTCCAAAATACCTGGCGTGTCCGAATACACAATTTGAAAATCCTCGCCATTGAGCATCCCCATAATCCGGTGCCGGGTGGTTTGGGCTTTGTTGGTAATAATGGAGAGATTTTCGCCCACGAGTTTATTCATAAGGCTGGACTTGCCCACGTTGGGTTTCCCTACAATGCTTACAAACCCTGCTTTGTGCGGTGTGGACATGGTTTAATGTTGAATCGAACTGCAAAAGTAATGGTATTTAGCGTATGAATTTCCATTCAAAAAAATGATGGGATATTTTCAAATGAACGCGCTTAGTAATCTACACTAAAAACCTTTGGATGATGTTAATAGAGAATGGCGCTGTAGGGTATATGAAAATAAAAACAGTCAGATCGTTGTGACCTGACTGTTTAAATTTATGCAGTATTCTGTTACTGGTTTACATCGCCTTTTTCACTAAAGGTGGAGTCACGCCCATGTTATACCACGTGAAGGCAAACTGGTCGGCATTTACCTCAATCGCTTTGGAAAGATTGGAAGAGCCATGTCCTGATTTTGTTTCAATGCGAATTAATACAGGGTTATCGCCCACATGATTTTCCTGCATAGTTGCTGCAAACTTGTAAGAGTGCGCAGGCACAACACGATCATCATGATCTGCTGTGGTAACCAGTGTTGCAGGATAGGCGGTGCCGGGTTTAAAAGCATGCACGGGAGAATATTTTTTCAGGTACTCAAACATTTCTTTGGAGTCTTCTGCGGTTCCATAATCATACGCCCAACCCGCGCCAGCCGTAAACTTATTATAACGCAGCATATCCATTACACCAACCGCTGGCAAAGCCACCTTCATTAGTTCAGGACGCTGTGTCATGGTAGCTCCCACTAAGAGCCCACCATTAGAGCCGCCTTGAATAGCCAGATAATTGGATGCCGTATATTTTTCTTTGATCAGATACTCACCGGCAGAAATAAAATCATCGAATACGTTTTGCTTGTTCATTTTGGTGCCAGCCATATGCCATTTCTCACCATATTCACCGCCACCTCTTAAGTTGGGTTGTGCATAGACTCCTCCATTTTCTAACCACACAATCCGAGCAGTAGAAAAGGTTGGCGTCAGGCTTATGTTAAATCCGCCATAGGCATAGAGCATGGTTGGGTTCTTACCGTTAAGTTCAATCCCCTTCTTGTAGGTGATAAACATCGGGATTTTTGTGCCGTCTTTGCTGGGATAGAAGACTTGTTTCGTCTCATAATCATCTGCTGTGAAGTCTACTTTTGGCTTTTCATAAAGCGTAGACTTTCCTGAAGACAGATCATATTTGAAAATGGTAGGAGGGAAGGTAAACGAAGTGAATGTATAATAGACTTCTTTATCGCCAACTTTTCCGCCAAAGCCGCCAGCACTCCCAATGCCAGGCAGTTCAACATCGCGCTCTGGTTTTCCGGAGTAATCAAATTGTTTGATCAACGTGCTGGCATCCTTCAGATAATTGACAAACATCTTTTTTCCAGTCGTACTCACGCCTTGCATGGCTTGCTCCGTTTCCGGTACGATGTCTTTCCAGTTTTCAATGGAGGGCTTAGCGAAATCAACTTCTATAATTTTATTATTAGGTGCGTTCAAATTGGTTTGGATGATCAAACGACTGCCATCATTATCAAC
>JANOLM010000238.1:0-7842 GCA_031419815.1 Bacteroidia bacterium | reverse complement strand
AAAATTCAATTGTTTCTTTTTATTACCTCATTCCAGTTTCCCCAGAGGGGAAATGATAAATGGAAATTGAATTTTTAGAACTCCTCTATAGTTACTTTAAGGATAAAATATCTGTTTTCTCATCAGGTGTTTTAAGATAAGTCCTTGATTTTCTTTTTTCCATGTTCACAAGCTGCGCTTCCCCAAATTTTGTTGGATCTGCATTAAACACAATACGCCATATCTTACCTTTTTTTGATTCGGATACATATAAGGAACCATCTGGTCCTTCTGATAAACCCATGGGTCTATATTTGGCATCACTCATATTGGTAATAGTGTCTACCCCGGCAAAACCATCTGCAAAAACTTCCCATTTGTCCGTTGGTTTTGCCTGTTCGTCCGTGGGGGGTTTTTCGAAAGGGATGAATGCCACAATATATCCTGCCTGAGGATAAGGTGCGCGATTGGTTGATCCGTGAAATGCAATAAATGCACCTTTTTTATATCGTGCGGGAAATTGATTGCCTTTGTAAAATAACAAATCGTTAGGTGCCCAATGTGCAGGCAATCCCATAATTGGATCTGCAAAGTTCTTTGCTTCCAGGATACCATCCCCTCCATATTCTGGCGCTATAATTCTTTTATGCTTGAAAAGATCATAATAACTATAGGGCCATCCGTAGTCATCGCCTTCCTTAACTTTCATAAACTCTTCTGCCGGTAAAACAGCGTTTTGCCACGGGCTGAAATATTGCGGGGCATGCCCATGTAAATAATCTCTTCCATGTTGCAACGCATACAAGCTGTTATCCTCTTCATTCCAGGAAATGGCTACTACACTTCTTAGTCCTGTTGCAAATCTTTGACCATCTGATTGGTGCTGTCCAAATTTATTTTCATCAAATTTCCAAATACCAGCAAAGTCATTTAATTGCGAACAGGGAAATTCTCCTTTAACATTTGCTGTTGAACCACCACCGGAATAATTAATTGAACTCCAATCTTCACAGACATTTGTTGGGGCACTAAACGTAACATACATGCCACCCTGATTGTCGAATGCCAACGACTTGGCATTATGCCATCGAATGGGATACTGGTCAACTACAATTATTTCCGGTTTGCCATCTGGAATTAATTTGGATGGCGTTAACTTTTGTCGATACACTACCAGCTCCGAACTGAAATATAAATAACCATTGTGTACACGCATTTCCGTTGCAAAACTTCCATCATTTGGGTAATCCCCAAAGCGTTGAAAAATATCCGCTTTGCCATCATTAGTGGTATCTCTTAATGCAATATTACCTGAATCTCCAGTTGGGATACGCAACTTCACATAAATATCACCATTATCATTGACTGCCAAATGCCTGGCAGCTCCAACACTATCTGCTACCACCAAGGCTCCAAATCCATCTGGTAAAAACAGGCCACCATTATCTGCATCAGCTTTAGGAATAACAAATGTTTTCTTGCCTTGACAGTTTGTTAAAAAAACCAATAAAATAAATATGAAAATATTTTGAATGTGCATTGATTTTATTTTTTGAATTTAATACAAACTTCTTGTACCGGACGGGTTGAGACCCTTCAGGCTTAAGCCGCAAGACCACGCAATAGCATTGCGTTCATAATCCAATTACATACATACATAATAAAACTTTACGGAATATTGGTTTTCCAATTTCACAGAAAAAAGTCATTGGTTCGGGCCTTACCCTGCAATAAATCAGTTTCAAGTTGAGGGTTAAGGATCATTGCGCACCCTCTTTAAATTCCAACACATTGTCCAATTGTTTATAATACATCTCCACAAAAGCCTCGTACTTTTTGTTTTTAAAATTTTTGAAATACCCTGTAAACTGATCTTTATCAAAAACCTCGTAGCGGCATTAAACTCATGATCCAAACAAATTTGCTAGAGAAATCACTTCCAGTGGAATAGGACAAACGCAACTACGTTTAAAAATACTGCAACTCATTGAGGCTTTAATAAGTTGAGGTGGAAATAAATAAAAAAGAGACCGTCCATATATCGGACGGCCTCTTTATCATTCTTCTTTTTTTTGTTACTTTAAAACAAAATCGTATCTAAATGTATCCGTGCCTGCAGCACCATTGCATGATGCCGCAGTGTACTTATAGGTAACATTGATACTAAAACTCTTTAGACACTGATTATAAGTACCCGTGCCGCTTATCTCTCCATCTGCGGTTGTCTGCGTTGGGAAAGTAACAACTTGAGTGGCCGGATTTATGGAAGGGCTAAATACAACATACCTCTGAGTTTCACCGCAATCATAGAAATTAGACAAGAAAAACTTGTTGGGTGTAGTTCCGTCTTTTGCAAGGGTGACATTATATGGGCCATATACGGTTGCTCTGTTTTCGGTAGCAGCAAAGGTAGTTGCCCATTCATCGGCATTATATGAGCAATAATCCGTCATCGCGTAATTCAATCTCATGGCCGGGTAAAACTGGTTGCTCCCAAACAATCCCTGCGCTATAATTTGAGCAGCTAAAACCTTTGTGCCGTCTGCCAAATTGAGATCACATTCGATATTAATGCCAAGCCTGTAGGTAGTTAACAGCGTGTTGACAGTTGCTGTTGGCAGCGGAAAAGTATTTGCCAATCCGAGTTTCGAAAGAATATCCTTGAAGTCAATTGAAATGGTTACCCACGGGCGAGGGTATGTGGCATCCGTTTTGAATTGCGAAAAAGGAACATTGGTTAACAACACTCTGGATGTAGTGGTGCCAGATCCTTTTATTGCATACACGTCCACACTTGTCAAAGAACTTGGATCGTCTGCCAAATATTCCCCATCAAACACAAATTTTTCCGTACCCACTGCAATTTTAGGGAAAACCTCAGCACCAGGAATTCCTTTATTGTAAACATTGTCTAATTGTTTTCCCCTCAATGCCAGAATAGTACCCTTTTTAACTTTGTCAAATTGGAGTGGATCCAGCGATTCATCCCGGCACGAAACCACCATAGCAAACAATGCTATCAGCAATAATATATAATTCTTTTTCATGATTTCATTGATTAGTTAAGGTTATCCGGATTATTGTCCCAAAATACTTTATTGCTCGCGGCCGCATTCTTTTGAGTTGCCGAGCTATTCAGGTTCGCATAGATGGCAGGGTAAACCATAGATCGGAAATACGTATCTGTGCTCACCTGAATAAGGGGCTGCAGATTTCTTGGAGCACTGGTCCTTCTATACATATTGTAAGCTTCTACACCGTTTCCAAAAAGCGCAATCCAATACTCCTTACTGATTATATCTGTCTTAATTGCTGCCGCATCGTATAGAGTATTAACGGCTGTAATATAATTGGCGTTTGTGGGTTGCAATGCTACTGGTACCGTTTGGATGCCAGCATAAAATTTCACCGTAGCAATGGAGTTAGTAATGGCACTTACCAATATTGTTTTAGCAATTGCAGGTTGCCCTGCCCTGGCCATCAATTCAGCCCTTGTATAGTCAGTAAAGAAGCCCATGAAAATAGGTTGAATGCCGGCTCCATTGGCACCATCCCCTCTCACTGCCGATTTATTGAAGCTTTTGTTACTAATTGGGTTTGTGTCAATTTTTCCGCCTGCAGGATATGCCCCTGCACAAGTCATGGCCGCCCCATCCGGAGGAGTACCCGAACCATCTCCATGGTCGCGACCAAAGAATCCAGGTTGAAAAACACAAAACACGCCCCCATCCCAAGCCGTGTAGTGTGGTGGAGGCGCTCCGCAAAATATTGCCTTTGGGTCAAAATTAGCGTCCGCAACCACTATACTTCCTATCTGCCGATAGAAATAATACCTCCAACGGGGGTCTTGCACAACTTTGTTCACATTTAATGGGTCTGTAGCATCCCACTTGCCAAATACCTCGTGCATATAATAATTATTCAAATAACCACCGGCAGTACCAGCCGTAAGGCCGTAGTATTGATCGTACCACGGGTGGCGCGACCCACTGGGCACGGTAGCTATTCCATATTTATAAACGAAGTCTTCTGACGGTGAATCGACCAATCCACCCAGTGCACCAGGGCTCACTTTAGCAGATCCGGTAGTCAGGTCAATGAAGGTGGCAATCTTTGTATTGGCTTCTGCCGCTCTGGAAGGAATCATTGAAATATTAATCCAGGCTTTTAATTCCAACGAATTGGCAAGTGCAGTCCACTTTACCCGGCTTCCCCCATAGAAAATATCCCTGAGAAGTGCTGCTCCTTCATCCGTGCCGGTTTTGGCCAACTCAGTTCTGGCTTCTGTCAGAAGTCGGATTGCATAGGTGTAAATATCCGAACCACTGGTGAGAGCAGGGTTGAAGTTTCCAGATGCAGCTTGCAGTGCCTCGGCCTGAGGAACATCTCCAAAAAGATCAACCAGGGTGATCCAAGTGTAGGCTTCCAAAATTTTCCCCACAGCAACGTGTGTTGTCAACTTTTTATCTGCTGCAAGGGGCTGCATAGTTTGGTTGTTGACCAAAACACCCTTATATGCCAAGTCCCAGGTGTCATCCAGGCTGGATGGATTGTAAGCCGTTTGGTAGCGGTAGCCTGCGGTCAAGGCTTGCATGCGTACCAAAGGGTCAACGGTGCCCGCAGCCGAATGGAAGAAGTCGGCAAAATTCAATTGAACCGAATTCATTATTAAGTCAACATCCGCACCGGACACACTTACCTGATTGGGGTTTTGTAAATCTCCATCCAGACTACACGCTGTAGCCAGCAGGAGAAGAAATATTCCTAATTTTTTATTTATCCTATTCATGTCTTTATTGTTTAGAAATTGATCTTTATGTTCGCACCATACCTTCTAGCAGAAGGGCCGCCCAGGAAATCAAAACCTGCACCATTACCGGCACCGTAGGCAGTTCTGTCGAAGTCAGCTTTTGCATACTTGGGGGCGTTAATAGCACTGAACCATAAATTGTTGCCTACCGCGGAGATATTTATGGAACGGAGTTTCAGTTTAGATACCCATGATTTTGGCAAGGTGTAGCCCAAGGATATTTCCCTGAAACGAACGCGGCTTGCATCGTAAACACCTCTATCGCTGGCACTGCCGCCAACAATTGTATTATTAAAGAACACTCCGGCAGTGGTTAACGGAATGTTGTTAGGGGTATAACCGGTAACTTTTCCACTCCCGTCAGTTTGCTCAATAACCCCGGGCAGGATCAATGGAAGGGTTGGATCAAAATTCTCCAAGTCCTTAGATACTCCACGACCAATCATAGTTGCCGCGCTGTAAGAGAATATCTGTCCGCCACTTACATAATCCCATTGCATTCCGAAAGTAATAGATTTGTAAGAGAGGCTGGTGATCAGTGAACCAAACCATTTAGGATTGGGATCAGCGATAATACCTATATCGTTGGATACCTCATAGCTTCCCGCAGAACTTACGATCAAATTTCCATCTGGATCTTTAGGCACATAAGTACCCTGAATAACATTCAGGGGCTTACCTTCGATAGCGAAATTTCCCAGGTTTGTAAATCCTGAAACTAATATTGACTTAGAACCATCAGGCAGTGACTTTACCAACGACACGTTTTTGGTAAAGTTACCTGTTATATCCCATGTCCAGTTACTACTGCGAACTGGTGTTACAGTTAATGCAACTTCAAAACCTTTATTTGAAATTGTACCGGCATTTATAAAAGTCGAACCAAAGCCGGTAGAATAATCCAGCGTTCTTTGTATAATCTGATTTTTGGCATTGCGATCGTAATAAGAAACATCCAACCTGATCCTTTTGTCAAACAGTTGAGCTTCTATACCAACCTCTGCCTCTGTTAAAAGTTCTGGTTTCAAGCTAGGGTTAGCAAGCAAAGCAGGCAATGCAGCTGTAATCACAGCGGTTGTACTTGACCCATCTACCCTAGCCTGAGAATTCAAGTTGAGGTATGGCCTTGTGTTATAGGGTGTACCAAAATTGGCAGAGCTTCCATAGGCAGCACGAATCTTTAAGAAATCCAACACATCAGCAGCAAAGTTGGGAAATGCGGCTGTCGGAAGAAATGCGATACTGCCACTTGGATAAAATTGCGATCTGTTTTCCTTCTCCAAAACAGAAGCCCAGTCATTTCTGGCTGACAAGCCTAAATACAACATATTCTTATATCCAAGGTTTGAATCAAAGAATACGCCTTGAATGGCACTGTTCGTTTGATAGTTTAGTTGGTCACCTCTCCAGGTCCTGGGCAGGGTGCTGGTGAAGTTTCTGTGCTCCTGCAAACCAAAAACAACCTGACCTAAACTCTCTAATCCTTCCTGGCGATAATTGTTCTTTCTGTAGTTATATCCAATCACTCCGCTAATGTTCAAATCAGAACTTAAGTCTTTATTGATATTCACCAACACCGAATGATCCTGTACAGTGCTAATACCTGTGGTGGAGCGGAAAGCACCGGGGGTAAGGGCTTGGCTAAATCCGGCATCACCGCTCTTATTGTTATAATATGTTTGAAATTCTGAATACGTATCATAACCCAAACGATAGGAAGCATTTATCCAGTCAGCTAATTTATAATTCAAACTGGAGCTGGAAAAGAAACGGTTCGTAACGTTGGTTTGACGGGCATTTTCCAAAATCCAGCGAGGGTTCGTAATCCCTTTTGTATTGCGATAATACACGCTTCCTTTGGTTACCGGATCCTCCCATGGCCAGTTCATCAAATCAATGTTGCGGGGAGTAAAAAACAAGTTCGCAAAAACGGATGGGCCACCACCAAAAGTGTTTGAAGCATCACCTGCTGCCGTAGGGGGTGTTTGAAAATCAGTTTTAGCAAAGTTGAATGTATTGGTTAAGGTTAATTTATCCGTCAACTTTGCATTTCCTCCGAAAGAGAAATTGTCGCGTTTTACACCATTGTGTTTTACAAAACCAGTCTCATCGAGATGACTGTAGCTGAAGTTCAGGTTTCCAAACTCAGTTTTCGAATTCAATGTAAGGGAGGTTGTTGAGGACGAACCCTTTTGGAAGAAATCCTTTACGTTATTAGGGGCTGCCGTTGGAATATATCCTGGAATAGTTTGACCAGGCAACAAGGTTCCTGCTGCAGTTTGAAATTCAGGGAATTGAGGGAAGGTATTACGATGCTCATAATAAGGATGGCGAAACCTCTGAGGCACCCCATTCATTAAAGGCCCCCAGTTGCTATAAAATTCACCATAAGCACCATCAAAACCATTGGCCCATTTATTTTGAAATTCTGGTACAATGGCTTCAACTGCGAAATAAGATTGAGTTATAGAACCTTCAAATTTGTTCTGCTGGCCCTTGGAAGATCCGGTTTTTGTCGTTACCAAGATCACTCCATTTCTACCTTGTGAACCGTACAAGGTGGTTGCACTTAAGCCTCTCAAAACGGATATTGACTCAATGTTGTTAGGGTCGATATCCATGAAGCGGGAAGGTGCTACATTACCATCTACAAAGTTGTTTTGGCCCTGACCATTGATGTCATTCTGATCTGTATTGATGGGAACACCGTTCACAACCCAAAGCGGTGAGTTGTTTCCTGTTATGGAGCTACTTCCACGGATACTTATCTTCGATGCGCTACCTGCCAAGCCGGAGGCATTCAGAATTTGAAGACCGGGGGTTCTGCCCTGCAGAGCGCGGCCAATATCCGTTTCTGGTTTATTGGCAAGTAATGCAGAGGAGATAGTAGTGGTGGCATAGCCTAGTGCTTTTTGCTCCCTTTCAATACCCTGAGCAGTTACCACAACTTCGGACAATTGCTGAATGTCAAGACCGAGTGAAACATCAATCACTGTGCGATCTCCGATCACGACTTCAGAAGTCTGAAGGCCGATAAAAGAGAACACCAAACT
>JANOLM010000237.1:0-6953 GCA_031419815.1 Bacteroidia bacterium | reverse complement strand
CCCAGGTGAATGACGGCATCTAAAACTGGTCGGTCAGCAATCTTATCATAAGCATTAAAGTATCCCCACTCCCAATTACTACAACTGACTACTGCAAATTTTACACTGTCGCCATCTGCTATGGAGGCTGTTTTGGTGCGGCCTATTATCGAAGTTTTGTCAAAAGCTTTAAATCTATAGTAATAAGTTTGTCCCGGGGTCAATGCATCTACATCTACCTTGACAGTAAAGTCTTTATCTGCTGAAGTTTTAGTTGAATCAGATTTGTAAATGGAAACAAAGTTGGGATCTTCTGCAACCTCCCATGATACGTTAACTATAGAATCATTTTTTTTGGGTGTCACACGTGTCCAGATAATCACACGGTCGGGTAGTGGATCTCCGGAAGCAACCCCTTGATAAAAAGGCCATAGCGTGGAGTCATATAATTGTGCCAATGGATCAACTAATGTTTCTTTTGGTGCTTCTGTTCTGCACGAAAAGGCTATTGCAGTTAATAATAGAAAGGCTATTGAGTAGATATTTTTCATAACTGAAAAAAATTTGGACGAAGCTAAATCGAATCTTTTAAACTAGCATCATCTTGAAATCAACATAACTTTATCAAAATGAGATGAACGAAAGTGCAACTTTTTTGTGCTGAAACCAGTCTGTAAGCTTAAATAGACTTTTTTATGAAGTACCTTCTTCTGCTTTTGACACTAATTGCCTTTGGGTCAGCAGGTCAATCCAAAATTGACCAGGCAAAAAAACTGTTTGAAGACAGAAAGTATGAGGAGAGCAAAAAACTTCTTTCACCCATTGACGATGATGATCGGGATTATGCGGCAGCACAATATTATCTTGGCAGAATAGCATATGCCAAAAAGGAATATGATGATGCTGCTGAATACTTTGAGGAAGCCACAGAAGCCAACGATAAAGTTGCCGATTATTTCAACTGGCTTGGTAATACCTACGGCACCATTGCCGGTGATGCTAACCCGCTAAGGCAAGGGATGCTTGCGCCTAAAATGAAAAGTGCATGGGAGAAGGCCATTGCATTGGATTCTAAAAATCTGGATGCGCGTACTTCTCTTATCCAATACTACCTGCAAGCTCCTGGCATTTTGGGCGGCAGTGTGGAGAAAGCGATAGAAGTGGCAGGCCAGGTGTTAAAGCTGAAGCCCGCAGAGGGTCATCGGCAGCTCGGCAACATTTACATGCACGAAAAGAAAACTACTGAGGCCGAAAAGGAATTTATTTTGATGGCGAAGACAGACCCTGCTTATGCCAGTGCGCTTGCTAATTTCTATACGGGTCAAAAACAATATGACAAAGCTTTTCAACTTTTTGAAGAAGCCATTCAGAAGAATCCTGCTGATTTTTTGGTAATATATCAATATGGAAGAACCAGTGCGGTCTCTGGTCAGAGACTAGAAAAAGGTGAAGAGTACCTGAAGAAATACCTGACATACACACCCAAACAAAATGAACCCTCTCATGCCGGTGCCAACATGCGCCTTGCGCAGATTTATGAAAAGAGGGGGAATAAGAAGGAAGCGAAGCGATTGTTTGAAATAGCTGTAAAAGCCGATGCTAATTTAAAAGAAGCAAAAGAAGGCCTTGAGCGTGTGTTAAAATAGGATGTTTATCAAACAATTGTTAATCAACATGTATTTATGACTCAAACAGTAATGATTGCCGATTCACCATTAACGGATTTAAAGAAGCAATCTGATAGAATAGAAGTTATCGATGTTTTGCGCGGTTTTACATTGCTTGGGATCATACTGGTTCACATGACTGAACAATATTATGCAGGGCAGCCGCCTGAGCAATTTGCAAGCTTTGCGTCAAAAGGATTGGCAGATGAAGTTGTAAGTGGATTTGTTGGAATTTTTGTTCAAGGCAAATTCTACATGATTTTTTCATTCCTATTTGGTTTGAGCTTTTACTTGCAACTTTCTAAAAGTGATGGTAGTCTGAAATTTGTAACACGGTTCTTTTGGCGATTGCTTATTTTATTTGGTATTGGATTCATTCATCATCTTCATTATCGTGGAGATATTCTTTCAATTTATGCCATGTTGGGTCTTGGATTAATATTATCCTACCGATTGCCCGACAAGTATCTATTAATCATCGCTATTCTTTTGATTCTAAATGTTCCATCTGTTTTAACAAAGTTAAAAGATGTGATCTGGGTTCCGGCCACCGGACAAAACCCGTTTTTAAATGCTGATCAAAATAGTTTACTGACCTACTACAACACTGTAAAATCGGGAACGTATTTAGAAATTCTAAAAGCAAATCTGACCGAGTTTTTCACCAAGATGAATTTTCAGATTTTGTCGGGCAGACTTTATATTACCATGGGTCTCTTTCTTCTCGGCCTTTATGCCGGGCGTAAAAATATTTTTGAAAATATAGAACAGGAAAAGCCTCTTTTTAAAAAACTATTAAAAGGGTCTCTTTGGACATTGTTGGGTTGCATTTTATTTTCCGCAGCATTTTTTGGCGGAGCACAGATCCTGAGCATAAAGCTTTCGGATCAGTTGCAGTGGTTGGTGGGAGGTGAAGTCTTTGATATTTTTAATGCTGCTTTTGCTACCATTTATACCGCTGGCATTCTTCTATTATTTCAAAAAGAAAAATGGAACCCAAGGTTAATGCATTTTTATGCCGTTGGGCGGATGGGATTGACAACTTATTTGATGCAGACTATTTTTGGTGTTCTGATTTTCTTTTCTGTAGGCTTTGGTTTGCTGGGCGAGATCGGTGCTTCCCTGGCTTTTGGTATAGCCATTGGTTTATACATTCTTCAAATTCAGTTTAGCAAATTCTGGTTGTCGCATTTTCACTATGGTATTTTTGAATGGCTGTGGAGAAGTTTGACTTATTTGAAAATTCAGCCATTGCGGAAATAGCAAATCTACCTAAGTATTGATTGTCTCCTTTTCCTTTTGAAGTAAGGCTCGTCTGTAGTGTGTGTTCGATACTTTTTCAGGCCCTGACAAAGGCTCATAAAAATAGTTCAATAACCACGGGTCTTAAGCCCAAATGAGAAATGGTAAAACTGTCTTACGCACATATTGGAAATCATGAAGAAGCCCGTAAAAATTTTGGTGCTTGTTATAATCAATGCTTTCTTTTTGCCGGTTTTTATCAATTCTTAAACAGCGGAGGAACCAAATCTTCCCATTCGCTTGCTTGTTGATAGGCATGAGCCAGGGAAACAACAGCGGCTTCACCAAACAATTTTCCTAAGAACGAAATACTGGTGGGGTTTCCTTTTTCTGTAAATCCATTAGGCACCACAACGCAAGGATGTCCTGTTAAGTTGGTTGTAAGCAGTTGTGTTCCACCAAAACTAGGCGATACAATAACATCAAAATCTTTCGTCTTCGTATAGTAATCCTGTATGAGCTGATGGCGAATGCGTGAAGCGTTAATATACTCCACCGCGGGTATGAACCGTGCTGTGCGGAAAGTATTGGGCCATGCAAACTTGCGTTGATCGGTGAGTAAGCTATCGCGGTTTGATCGTGTGAGTTCATCAAAAGCGGCAGCCGCTTCCGCAGAAAGCATTAGCCGAATGGCATCTACCGGAATATCGGCAGGCAACTCCACCGGAATAAGTTCTACACCCAAGGACTTAAGTACATCCAATGTTTTTTGGTCATTGGCTTTGGTTGGATAGTCGGCATCAAACAATGTTTTCAAGTATCCTACTTTCAATTTTTTGATTGATGTTTTAGCGGAGTAATTAAACGAAGCGTCTCGCACATGATGGTCAAGGCCGTCTGTGCCGCGAATGACTTCCAACACTATTGCACCATCTAATGCTGAGCGACAGATTGGGCCAATTTTGTCCATGCTCCAACTCAAGGCCATAGCACCATGTCTGCTAACCCTTCCATAAGTAGGCCGCAGGCCACTGGCACCACATCTGGTGGAAGGTGATACGATCGATCCTAATGTTTCAGTTCCAATAGCAAAAGCAACAAGGCCAGCTACTGTTGCAGAGCTGGATCCAGCACTGGATCCACTCGATCCATCTTTTAAGTTCCACGGATTTTTTGTTACTCCTCCATACCAAATATCACCCATGGCCAGGGCACCTAGCGTAAGTTTCACCAAAAGTACTGCACCTGCTTCCTCCATTTTTTTTACAACGGTTGCCGTTTCGCTCAACACCTGACCTTTGTAAGGGGCGGCTCCCCAGGTGGTTTCAACTCCTTCCACTGATAATAGATCTTTGATGCCATATGGGATGCCATGCAACGGGCCTCTATATTTTCCTTTTGATAATTCTTCATCTGCTTTTTTGGCTTGCCTCAAAGCCGACTCTTCCAACAAAGTAATGGAGCATTGAAGTGTGTCTGAATATTTTTTAAGGCGCTTTAGATATAACTGTGTGAGTTCCAGTGAACTGATTTTTTTTGATTTGATCAACACCGCCAATTTATAAACCGGGTAAAAGGCAAGTTCTTCTTTATTCGATGGCAGTGAGACTTCTTTAGGAAGACCCCAGTCAATAGGCTTCTGTTGTGTTTCCAATTGCATTCCAACCGGAATGGGATCGAAAACAAGTGACATGGGAATGTTGTTGTTAAGTTTGAATTGATGGATGGCTTCGAATGATTTTTGATAATTTTGCAAACCAGAAAGGAGCGAGTCACGTTCAGCTTGCGTAAAGTTCAGATCATAAAAGGTTTCAATCTGGGTAGTAGGGTATTTTTCCTGAGCAATAGACGACTGCACCAACAGAGAGAAAAGAAGAATAAAATAAACCTTGTAAATTGAAGAATCTTTCATAAAAAAATTTAATAAGCGCGAATCTAAGCAATGAAATCTTATTTTTTAAAACTTTATCAATATAACGTCTGGGCAACCAAACGTGTTATCAACTGTTTAGAAAAACAGCAGGTGATAGACGAAAAAATACTTTCCGTTTTGGGTCATATTGTGGCAGCTCAATTTTTATGGTTGCACCGTATTAAGGGATTGCCACCGGCACAAGTTAAACTATGGGGCGAATATACGCTGCCCAAGCTAATGACGATGGCGGACGAAGCAGGTAAATTATGGCTGGAATTTGTTGAAAGTACCGAAAACTTTAATCGCGATTTAGAATATATCAACTACGTGGGCGAGCCATACATCACCAATGTAGAGATGATCATGATTCATTTGGTAAACCACTCTTCCTACCACCGAGCTCAGATCGCTTTACTACTTCGTCAAAAAGGATTTGAACCGATCAATACCGATTTTATCACCTATGACCGCGTGTTGCGCGGCCAATGGAAAGATTGAGAAACAATACAGCATTTAAATAATTTGAAGATTTGCTGATTTGAAAACCGGCCTACCTGCCCTCCGTACGACTTCGGGAGGCGGGCAGGTTTGCTGATTAAAGATGAAGTGATTGTATTCAATCGTCAAATCAACTAATCGTCAAATTTTCAAATTGTTACTCCCACACCACCACTCCATCCTGTTTGTTATACCAACTCAGGTACTTTGGCAGATGGATTTTCTCAACTTCATTTCGTTTTACTTTCAATGTAGGCGTCATTAAACCATTGGCAATCGACCATTCGCCTTGCATGATCACCGCTTTCTCTAATTTTTCGTACGATTCAAGACCTGCGTTTACCTCGGCTAACGAGGCAGATAGACTTTGTATTAGTTCTTGTTTCGTCTTTGCTTTTCCTGCTGCTGATAATACTGTGAGGGCAATAGGCTGTGGAATGCCCATGCCAACAACGCATACTTGTTCAAAATCAGCATTGGCCAAAAGCCTCATTTCAATAGGGGCCGGAGCTACATATTTACCTTTGTCTGTTTTAAATTGATCTTTGATTCGGCCAATGATAGTCAGAAAACCCTCACTATCAATTTCTCCTTTGTCGCCTGTTTTTAAAAAACCCTCTTCATCAAATGCTTCGGCTGTGAGGCTCGGTTCTTTATAATATCCCTTCATATTTCCATCGCTTTTCAACCGGAGCTCACTGTCTTCTGCAATTTTTACCTGACAATTTTTGAACGGTAGACCCACCGTTCCTATTTTATTTTTACCGTGCCGGTTGAAGTGAGAATAAATACAGTCTTCCGTCATACCGATCGCCTGAAAAATTTCAATGCCAATGGAATTGAACCACTTCAACAGATCGATAGAAATAGGAGCCGCACCGGAATAAATATGAGTAGCCTGGCTAAGTCCTAATTTTTTGCGGATGCTCTTTTTTACGATTGAATTAATAATTGGAATGGACAGCAGCTTGCTTAGTTTTTTTTGAGGCATCTTTTCCAAAATCTTCTCGCGAAATTTAGCCCAGATGCGAGGCACGGCAAAAAAAGTATTGGGTTGCGTGTCGAACAAATTTTTGGGAAAAGTTTCAAGCGTTTCTGCAAACGAGAATTCTGCGCCACTGTAAAAGCCATACATCTCAATACCCATGCGTTCGGCTATATGGCTAATGGGCAGGTAAGAAAAAAGCCGTGGATGGAGTGGTAATCCAAGTTCATTTATCGCAGCACTAACAACCGCATCAAAGTTTCCTGCCGTATGCATCACACCTTTGGGGTTGCCCGTGGTGCCGGAGGTGTACATGATTGTCATCAAATCATCTTTGCCCCAGCTATAAGTTTGTGTCAACGGCTTTTGAGATTGTACCATCTTCTCCCATGACTGCTCCTCGTTTACATTATACACCTCAATACCAATACGGATTACATTGGAGGGTATGCCTTCTTGTTGCGAAGCATATTCATCTAGTTTGCCAACAACGATCGCTTTTGATTCACTATGTTCCAATATCTGCCTGATTGAAGGTGCCGTGAGGGTAGCATATAGTGGCACGGAAATATGGCCGGTCATCATAATCGCCAAATCGGCCATGATCCAATGCGCGCAGTTTTTGGAGAGCAAGGCGATGTTGCTTTTTTCAGGAAAATTCAACGAC
>JANOLM010000236.1:0-10476 GCA_031419815.1 Bacteroidia bacterium | reverse complement strand
TTTTGAATCCATTGCTCAAATTGCTCTTCGCTTTCCAGCTTTGGATTGCTTTGCTGCATCTTTTTATAGGCCACGGCAGCGCAACGCTCTTGAGCGGATAGTCTTAGGGTACTTGAAATAATAAGGAGAAATAGTGCTATTTTTCTCATGAGCATGACGACTTATAACTGCAATTTAGAAAGTTAATTGCATGCCAGGCTAAGAAACATACCTCGTATTAACGTGCAGCTTAAACTAAGATTTAATCAGGAAATGAATGCTGGGGTAACCCTAAACGTGCATCAGGTTGACAACTTCAATGACTTTGATTTCTGGCACCGACCGCTTAATCGCTTCTTCAACTCCGGCCTTGAATGTCATAGTGGACATCGGGCAACTGCCGCAGTTGCCCATGAACTCAAGTTTCAGTACATTATCTTTGGTAATTTCTAAAACACGAACATTACCGCCATCGGCTTCCAGGTAAGGGCGAATACTGTTCAAAGACGCTTCGATGCGATCAATTAATTCTTCGGATTTTATTTTGGTACTCATCAGACCTTAAGTTCTACACGTTGTGTTTGGGCAAATGTAGCATTTCTTATCGCAACTTGTCTTGCCATGGCTTCTGCCAGATCGGTGAAGGCCTTGGCACTCACACCCTCTTTCATCACTACAGGCAAACCACTGTCACCGCTTTCGCGGATACTTTGAACCAATGGGATTTGACCCAGGAAAGGAACGCTATACTTTTCAGATAAGTTCTTGCCCCCGTCTTTTCCGAAGATGTAATATTTATTATTGGGAAGTTCTTCTGGTGTAAAGTAGGCCATGTTTTCCACAATGCCCAGAATAGGTACATTGATTTGAGGTTGTCTGAACATAGCCAGACCTTTTGTGGCATCTGCCAGTGCTACTTTTTGAGGAGTGGTAACAATCACCGCCCCTGTTACCGGCACAGTTTGTACTAAGGTTAGGTGTATATCGCTTGTTCCGGGCGGCATATCAATCAGTAGATAATCAAGTTCTCCCCATTCAGCGTCAGCTATAAATTGTTTTAGTGCTGAACTGGCCATGGGGCCTCGCCAGACAATCGCACTATCCTTTGGAGCAAGAAATCCGATTGAAACAAGTTTAACACCGTACTGTACCAAAGGAACAATCAGATTTTTTCCATTCACTACTTTTACTTCCGGCTGTTCATTCTCGCAGTTGAACATGACGGGAATTGAAGGCCCATAAATATCAGCATCAATAAGCCCAACTTTAGCACCCATCTTTGCAAGTGCAACCGCCAGGTTTGAAGTCACGGTAGATTTTCCAACACCACCTTTGCCCGAAGCAATGGCTATAATATTTTTTACCCCAGGTAATAGTGGGGTATTGTCCCGGATTGTTGTAACAGATGAAGTCATGTGAATAGCTATTTCTACATCTTTGCCCACCACTTTGCCCACTGCGTCCTTGCAGTCATTTTTAATTTTTTCTTTTAAAGGGCAAGCAGGGGTGGTCAGCACGACAGTGAAGCTTACCTTGGTGGCAGAAACTGAAATGTCTTTGATCATATTCAGACTAACTAAGTCTTTTTTTAGATCGGGATCATTTACAGTGCTAAGAGCCTGGATTATATCGGATTGTATAAAACTCATATTTTAATTTGAATGGATAACCGATAATTATCGGAGGAATTATGATTTAATGCGATGCAATTTAGTTCTCTCCTTTGCGTAAAACAAAGTGCTCCTGAGCAGTTTTAGTTCCCTAAACTTTTAGATTGGAAAGAGTATCTTTGGCGCGTGGAAGATAACGTGAAAGCAGATTTCCGCCTGAATCCAACGACTAGCATCCAGCCATGATCTCCCGTGACACGATAGAAGAAATCAGGAACCGCATCGATATTGTGGATGTAATCAGTGATTTTGTCTCCATCAAGAAATCTGGGCAGAACTACAAGGCCCTTAGTCCATTCGCTAACGAAAAAACACCTTCTTTCTTTGTCGTGCCTTCCAAAGGTATTTTCAAAGACTTCAGCAGTGGCAAAGGTGGTGATGCTTTCACCTTTGTGATGGAACATGAGAAACTTAGCTATGCCGAAGCCATCCGATACCTCGCCAAAAAATATGGTGTTGAGATTAAAGAGGATAGGGTGAGCGATGAAAATCGGGCTGAGCAAAGTGAGCGTGAAGGCCTTTACATTCTTATGAATTTCGCAAAAGATTATTACAAGGATCTTTTGAAAAACACCGAAGAGGGCAGGGGAATTGGGTTAAGTTATTTCAGGGAGCGCGGCTTCAATGATGGCACGCTTGAAAAGTTTGAATTAGGTTATGCACTCGAAGGTTGGGAAAATTTCAGTAAGGAAGCGATAGCAAAAGGATACAATAAAGACTTACTGGAAAAAGCTGGACTGGTCGTTAAGAAAGAGGATAGTTCCTCCGATAGCTATCGGAGTTACGATCGCTTTCGCGGAAGAGTAATTTTCCCTGTGCACAATATGTCGGGCAAAGTGATTGCCTTTGGCGCGCGCATGTTGGGCAAAGACAAGAATCAACCCAAATACATTAACTCACCCGAAACGGATATTTATCATAAGAGCGATGTGCTCTATGGATTATATCAAGCAAAGAATGCCATTCGTCAGCACGACACCTGTTATCTGGTGGAAGGTTATACGGATGTAATTTCATTGCATCAGGCCGATGTGGAAAATGTAGTATCCTCATCAGGCACCGCCTTGACGGAAGGACAAATAAAACTCATCCGCAGGTTTACAGAAAACGTAACGGTATTGTTTGATGGTGATGCAGCGGGAATAAAAGCAGCCCTACGAGGTATTGATTTGATTTTGAAAGGCGGGCTTAATGTTCGTGTTGTCCTCTTTCCAGATAATGAAGACCCTGATAGCTATTCCAGAAAAGTAGGAACAACTGAGTTTCAAAAATTCCTGAAGGAGAATACAAAAGATTTCGTTTCGTTTAAGGCCGGTCTCTTTGCTGCGGAAGCTGCCGGTGATCCTATCCGCAAAGCAGAATCGATAAAAGAAATCGTTACAAGTATATCGTTAATACCCGATCCGGTTAAGCGTTCTGTATACATTCAAGAGACAAGCAACCTGTTGAAGATAAGTGAATCAGTATTGTTGACGGAGCTGAATAAAATTTTAATACAGGAAAGAAGAAAGCGAGAGCAGGAAAATCTACGAGAACCGGCAGCGGTTCCTGTTTCCGGTGAAGCGGTGGAGAAGAATATTTCTTCTCAAATTGACATGCTTGGTATTATTCAAAATCAGGAGAAGGAAACGGTAAGGCTTTTGTTGAATTATGCCGATCAGCATGTTAATGAGAATAGATTGCCCACCTATTTTGTTAATGAGCTGGAGGATGTTGAATTTACTCATCCTCTTTACCGTGAAATCTATTATGAGTTTAAAGCGGCCGAACTGCGCGATAAAGAGCCGGTTAATTCAAATTTTTTTATTGAACATGGAACCACTGAGATAAAAAGAGTTGTTACAGACCTGACGGTCTCTCGATATCAGGTAAGTAAACATTGGAGCGATAAGTATAATATTTTTATTCCCAGTGAAGCCGACAAGCTGAGCGAGTTGGCGTATAGTAATGTTTTACATCTGAAATTAAGGGTTATTCAAAAGCACCTTGATGATAATTTGAAACTTCTTAAAGAGGTAAAAGATATTGAAGAAGAGACCAAGTTACTTGACTTTCAAAAGCAACTTAAAAATGGAGAGATAGAGATATCCAACTTTTTAGGGATAGTGATAACCAGATAAAGACGTAAATAGAATTATGAACGATAGAATAAAATTGGACACCATCGAAGAAGCAATTGAAGAGATAAAGAACGGCAAAGTGATTGTGGTGGTAGATGATGAGGATCGCGAAAACGAAGGTGACTTCATTTGCGCGGCTGAGAGTATTACACCTGAGATTGTTAACTTCATGGCTACCCATGGCCGCGGATTAATTTGTGCACCCTTGATGGAAGACCGCTGTGCTGAGCTTGGTCTAGAGTTGATGGTCGGAAAAAATACAGCTGCCTTTGAAACCCCGTTCACCGTTTCGGTTGATTTGATTGGGCATGGCTGCACCACAGGTATCTCGGCTCATGATCGGTTCAAGACTATCAAAGCCCTCGTTGATCCTGAAACAAAACCGTCTGAACTAGGCAAGCCAGGTCATATCTTTCCGCTCAAAGCAAAAAAAGAAGGCGTATTAAGAAGAGCGGGTCACACCGAAGCGGCAATAGATTTTGCGCGCCTTGCGGGCTTTCGTCCAGCAGGTGTGTTGGTTGAGATCATGAACGAAGATGGCTCTATGGCTCGTCTGGCAGACTTACGAAAAGTAGCAGATCGTTTTAAACTAAAACTTGTCACTATAAAGGATTTGATTGCCTACAGAATGAAAGCTGAGTCGCAAATCAAATATCAAGTGGAGGTTAATATGCCCACAGCATATGGTGATTTTAAACTAAGGGCTTACGAACAAACGAACACAGGAGAAGTACATTTAGCCTTGATAAAAGGAACGTGGGAAAAAGACGAACCCGTGTTGGTGCGTGTCCACTCTTCGTGTGTGACGGGCGATATTTTTGGTTCCTGCCGGTGCGACTGTGGCTCTCAACTTCAGCACGCTATGATGATGGTGAATGAAACAGGCAAAGGGGTTGTACTATACATGAAACAGGAGGGAAGAGGAATTGGATTGCTAAACAAATTGAAAGCCTATAAACTTCAGGAAGAAGGGCTAGATACAGTGGAAGCCAATTTGCAATTGGGGTTTGATATGGACAATCGGGATTATGGAATCGGAGCACAAATTCTCCACGATCTTAATATTTCTAAAATCAGGCTGATTACCAACAACCCGAAGAAGCGGGTTGGCCTTGTGGGATATGGCCTGGAAATTGTTGAGAATGTTCCAACTGAGATGGCACCCAATCCACATAACGAAAAGTACCTGATGACAAAGCGTGATAAACTGGGTCACACAATTTTGAAACGTTGATGAAGGTAAAGATCATTCTTATTCTTTTTTTTTCATGTAGTACCTGGCCTGTTTTAGCTCAGCAGTTTGCGTTTGAGTTTTGGCATGAAGGAAAAATTGTTTTAGATAGTGGCGATACACTGAAAGGTGCCATTAAATACGACATGCAAAGCGATCTCCTTCAATATCAGGCGGACAACAAGAACCAATCTTTTTCGGCACGCAATGCTTTATTTTTTGAAATTTTTGATGTAACCATTAAACAGTACCGTCAATTTTATTCACTCCCCTACACTGTTTCAGAAGGATATAAAGCTCCTGTTTTTTTTGAGCTTTTGACAGAAGGAAAGATTACGTTGCTTTGCCGTGAGGCTCTGGAGTACCGCACCTACTCTTCTTCTTTTTATTATTATGGATCAAATACAAGGTTGGTAATGATCTACAGGTATTTCTTTCTTCAGGAAACTGGAAACATAACAGAATTCATTGGTAAGAAAAACGACTGGCTGAATTTGATGGACAAACGTTCAGACGAGGTGGAGCGCTACGCTAAAACCAACAGATTTTCCTTTGACGACAAATATGAGCTTGTCAAAATTATCAACTACTATAATACCTTCTTTAAATAACTTTTTAATTTTCAATCCCCGTAATCTGATCGATGAAAAAACCTTTAATATTAGTTTCAAATGATGATGGTATTACAGCCAACGGTATTCGCAATTTAGTTGATGTAGTGAAAGAACTTGGTGAGGTGATCGTGGTCGCCCCAGATAGTCCTCAATCGGGAATGGGTCACGCCATTACTGTAGGCGATACATTGCGATTGAATGAGTCTTATATTTTTGATGGTGTGAAAGCATATGAATGTTCAGGAACACCGGCTGATTGTGTAAAGATGGCGCGTCATTTTGTGTTGAAGAATAATCATCGCCAACCTGATCTGGTAGTAAGCGGAATTAATCATGGCAGCAATACCTCCATAAGTGTATTATATTCTGGCACCATGTCGGCCGCCATTGAGGGAGCAATCGAAGGAACTCCAGCCATTGGTTTTTCTTTATGCGACTACAGTCACAAAGCCGATTTTTCTCACACGGCAGAATATGTGAGGAAAATTGTAAAACAAGTTTTAGAGAAGGGACTTCCCAAAGGAACAGCCTTGAACGTGAACATCCCACCTAAACGCAATGAGAATATTAAGGGTATCCGTATTTGTCGTCAGGCGAATGCCAAGTGGGTGGAAGATTTTGATCAACGCTTTGATCCCAATGGTCGCAGCTATTTCTGGATGACCGGTAATTTTGTGAATTTTGACAAAGGCGAAGACAACGATGAATGGGCGATAGCAAATAATTATGTGTCTGTGGTTCCCTGCCAGTTTGATCTCACGGCTCATCAGGCTATTCCATTTCTGAATGAGGAGTGGGAGATATTGTAACTGATGTTACGCAGAACCAACAATTTAACGTCATTGCGAGTGTCAGCGCTGGCAGTGGGTGGGACGAAGCAATCCTTAAATTCGCAGATTGCTTCGCCCTACCACACAAATCTCCGCAGGTGCTCGCAAAGACGTTCACTATTTTGCGTAAGTTCAGATTGTAAGCTGACTCTTTAATTCTGAGCTTATTATCATCGATCACTGAAAACTCACCAATCATTTCTAAATAATATTTCGAGGCGGCATCTAAAAAAATTTATCACCTGAATCCCCCGTTTTCTTATCTGTTAAACCGGATCTACATCAAACACTATCTTTGCGTTTCGATATTCTTTGGTCTGATTGAGGAGTTGGGCGGACTGCTGAAGAAAGCTTTTTAGCTCTCCGAGTTTCCCTTGATCCCTGGGCACCTTTATTAGAATGGTCATCAGAAATTCGTTTCTGATTTTTGAAACCATGGGCTCGCCTGGCCCTAGTATTTTTACACTGATTAATTTTACCCGAATTGCTTCGCGAAACTTTTCGGCAACCTCCTGGCAAATATTTTTATCAATATGCTTAAAGGTGATTTCAATCAGACGCGAGTACGGTGGATAAAAGTGTTGCTTCCGATCATCAAGTTGCTCTTGCAAAAATCCATTTACATTGTGGACGATGATAAATGAAAACAAGGGATGAGTGGGGTCACTCGTTTGAATAATCACCTTACCTTTTTTTTCTCTTCGTCCGGAGCGGCCACTAACTTGTGTGATCAATTGAAATGCTCTTTCATAGGATCGGAAATCCGGGAAGTGCATCATGCGATCGGCATCGAAGACACCCACTAAACTCACTTTATCAAAGTCAAGTCCCTTGGTCACCATTTGTGTGCCCACCAGAATGTTGGTCTCACCACTTTCAAAGCCCTCAATAATATTTTCATAGCCTGATTTCGTCCGGGTTGTATCCAAATCCATGCGTTGAATATGTGATTCCGGGAAATGAAGTTTTAATTCCTCTTCTAGTTTTTCGGTACCGTATCCCAATGTTTGAAGTCTTTTAGACGAACATGTGGGGCACTGTGTGGGCATCTCTTCACGGTAACCGCAATAATGGCAGATCATTGCGTGCCTGTATTGATGATACGTGAGACTTACCGCACAATTAATGCACTTGGGCACCCAGCCACAGTCTTCACATTGAACCATAGGAGAGTAGCCTCTTCGGTTTTGAAATAAGATGACTTGTTCTTTTTTAGAAATGGTGTCTTTGATCTCGTTTAGCAGAAAGGAAGAGAACTCTCCTTTATTCATTTTTCGTTGACGCTCTTTGGAGAGATCGGCAAAAAGTATATCGGGTAACTGAGCTTCACCAAATCTTTCTGTCAGCGTTACCAGTCCATATTTATTTTTTTGAGCGTGATAAAAGGATTCCAGAGAAGGGGTAGCACTGCCTAACAAAACCTTGGCGTGATGCACTTTGGCCATCACCATGGCTACATCACGGGCATTGTAGCGTGGGGCGGGGTCATGTTGTTTGTAGGAAGAATCATGCTCTTCGTCCACGATAATTAATCCCAAACTATCAAAGGGGAGAAAGATGGATGATCGCACACCAACCACAAATTTGAATTTGCCAGTGAGAACCCCGTTCCAAACTTCAACCCGTTCATTATCTGAAAATTTAGAATGATAAACACCCATCTCAGACCCGAACATTTTTTTTAAGCGGTGAACAATTTGAGTGGTGAGCGCAATTTCAGGAAGGAGGTAAAGGACTTGGGCTCCACTTTCCAGTGCCTTGCGGATTAAATCAATGTAAATTTCTGTCTTGCCACTGCCCGTCACTCCGTGCAGTAACGCTACACCCTGATCTTCAAAAATTGTCAGAATTTTATTCCTGGCTTGTTCTTGCTTTTCGCTTAGAAGGAGAGGGTGTTCTTGCTTGTTATCAGGAAATCCAAAGCGAGGAACAATCACTTCAAATTCTTCCAGGATTTTATTTTTTATAAGGGTGTTGATGGATGATTCTGAAATCTCCAAATCCAGAAGTTTATTTTTAGCTAAGCCCTGGTGATTAAGTTCCGGGTGCGAGAACAGGGGAACTTCCTGTAGATACTTTAACATTACCGCTTCCTGCTTTGGCTTTGCAGAAAGAAGTTTAAAAAGCTCTTCTAATTTTTTGATACTGACATGGCCAGACGTCAATCGTATATGTTTCTCTGTTTTAGGTTTGAATTTTTCTTTGACTTGTTCAAAAATGATAATCGCTTCCTTGGAAGAAAGTGTTTTTAATAGACTATAAATATTTTTGGCGCCAAGCAATTTTGATATATCCGAATAGCTTAGGGTCTCAGATTGAAGGCGCTTGATTAGAATCTTTTCCTTTTCTGAAAATCTATCGTGGCCAGTAACATCACTATCAAATGCTGGATTTAACTGTACCATCGATTCACTGGATAGCTTCAAACCTGATGGCAACGCTGCATTTACCACTTCGCCTAAGGTGCACAAATAGTAGTCGGCAATCCATTGATAAAGTCTGAATTGCTGATCATATATCACTTCCTGTTCATCCAGCAGTTCGAGAATGTATTTGGCTTCGTATTCTTTTGGTGGTTGATTATGGAGTTGCGCAATAATGCCGGTTAAGATTTTCTTTTGCCCAAATTGAACAATTGCTCGTTGTCCTACTTTAACTTTTTCATTGTAAATGGATGGAATTCTATACGTAAAGAGTTTTGGGATAGGAACAGGCAAGACAAACTCTGCAAAGAGCGTTTCGGTTGGGTTAAAGTTTAAAGTGAGATCAGCCATGATTGAATAACAGTAAAACTAACTTTATTTTAAATAATTCGTAACTTCATAAGTGACGTGAATCCTAAGCCCTGTTCGTGTTTTATCATTTTATTCTCTTGGTTCGTCCGGACACGAACCGAGACATGGGAGCATGAAAAGATTGGTTGGATCAGATTGGTGAAGATGAGAAAGCGGAAATGGAAGAAGAATTAATTCTGGTGGAGTGTGGTGAAGTAGTATTGTATAAGGAAGTAATGGCTACAATGAAAAGGCGTTAATATTAGTCTGGACTAAACGGGCTGCTTCATTTTCTACTGTCTATATTTTTCTTTAAGCTTCCATGCGCCCATAAAACATCGGGTGAATTTAACGGCCCATTAATTTGAATAGATTTGTTCACAATCTCTCTCATCGTTTTTATATAGCCAATAATGGTATCATTCACTACTAATACTAACTCCACCCCCTGAACTTTGGTGGTGATGTCTTTCAATTTTTCGATACCTTCATTTGAAAATGAGAGATAGAAGTAAGTAGAGTTGTGTTTAGGGTCATTTATGATTTCCGAAATTTTGATAAACTCATCGCCAAAAATGATGGGTTTTAACGGAACAAAAACTATGTTGTTTTTACTTTTGTCGCGGGTTGAAACTATTTTTGCGAAGTCTTTATAATTTTTGCTGGGCTTCATGGTCAGGAAAACGCCTGTGGAATTTTCCTGAGCAAACGAACTGCATAGCACCGTGGTTAGCAAACCTAACGTAAGTAAAATGACAAAATTACTGTTCATGAATTCTAAGGTTGCTTATATTTTTTTGAGTCATCATCAATCACTAGCACCCAATCTTTTCCATCTGTTGGAGGAGTAAAAGTCTCTATGCTATTTCCCTTAACTGATTTTTGTTTTTTGGACTCTCCGGTACGAGGGTTAAACCACCAAACTGTTTTTTGATTGCCAGTAATTTTACTCAAATCAATCGACACTGGTTTTGGTTCAGGTAGATAAATCATCGCATAAGAACCTTGTTCATCTCGCGTGGCATAAACTAAATCAACATAAGAGCTTCCAAGAGTAGATTGAATCAGACTTTGGTCGGCCACTCTTGAGAAGTAAGGTCGGGACAACATTAACTTCTTTAAATATTGCATCTGACCAGCGCCTTCTGCACGTGCTGCTTTCTTCCAACCAATTATGGTATCGCCAACGTTCACAGGCGGGTTCACGTCTTGGTTCAGAAACTGCCATATCTGATGATGCCCGTATGTTACTCCGCAG
>JANOLM010000235.1:0-5997 GCA_031419815.1 Bacteroidia bacterium | reverse complement strand
CAAAATTTTTGAGTAACCTCAGCATTCATGAGTGTACCAATGCCCATCATCAAGTCCGGATATTGTTGAGCATGCTTCAGTAATTGAGTGAAAACCTGAAAAGCATTTTCTCCTCTATTTGTAAATTCAAAAACGCGCACTCCCCCTTTGTAAGAAGCATCCAGTACCGCTTTTGCTACTTCCACATCCGCATGATAAAAAACAGGGATCATGCCCGATGCACGCATGGCTTGTTGTACGGTGTCAGTTGAAAAAGTTGTCATCAGGTATTACGTTAATAGTTAAAAGTTAGTAGTAATAAATGCACTATCGTAAAAAATTAGTCACCAAGGCTCCTCTCCTTTTGGAGAGGCGGGGGTGAGGTGGTTATCTTGAAACACGTCCGGAGCCATCCCCTTCCATTAGTTTTTCTATCTCCTCCACGGTTACACGATTAAAATCACCTTTAATGGTATGCTTAAGGCATGATGCTGCAACTGCGAAATTCAATGCTTTCTGATCATCCTTAGGATAGGTAATCAATCCGTAGATCAACCCTCCCATAAAAGAATCTCCACCACCTACGCGATCTACAATATGTGTAATCTGATAGGTAGGTGCCTCTGTTAATTTTTTTCCATCCCACAATACACCCGACCATGAATTATGGCTTGCGCTTATAGAGCCTCTCAATGTGATGATCACCTTCTTCGCTTTTGGAAATTTCGCCATCAGTTGCTTACCTACAGATTCATAGGCGACCCCTTCAACGTGTCCGGATTTTACATCAACGCCTTCTGGCTTGATACCAAAAACCATTTCAGCATCTTCTTCGTTTCCTAAAATGATATCACAATGGTTAACCAATTTCTCCATCACCTCTCCGGCAGGTTTTCCCCACTTCCATAATTTGTTTCTATAATTTAAATCCGTTGAAATTGTAATCCCCTTTTTTGAAGCAGCTTCACAAGCTTCGAGGCAAGCATCTGCGGCACCTTCTGATACAGCTGGTGTAATACCGGTCCAGTGAAACCATGTAACACCTTCAAAAACTTTATCCCAATCAATAGATCCTTTCTTCAACTTGGCAAATGAACTGTTTGCCCTGTCATATATTACTTTACTCCCCCGACTTACTGCGCCTGCTTCCAGATAATAAATTCCTATGCGGTCGCCACCGCGAACGATCAGTGATGTATCAACATCATGGGTGCGCAAGGTAGTAATAGCAAAATCACCCAGGTCGTTTTTTGGTAAGCTGGTTACAAAACTTGCTGGGATGCCATAGTTGGCAAGCGAGACTGCAACATTCGCTTCTCCACCCCCGAAGGTGACTTCAAATTCAGTTGACTGAGCAAATCTGAGATAGCCTGGTGCTGCAAGCCTTAGCATAATCTCTCCGAATGTTATGACTTTATTTTTCATTTTTATCTTATCTATTTTTTAGGTGCATTTATTAGTTATGAATTCAAATTTGTCATGTCGATCCATTTGATTTGTTGTTCTCTCTAGACTTCTAAAAAATCAGTAAACTCTTTAGTCCTTTTAATAACTTTAATCTGTTAGGAATGGTGAGCTTCTTTATCATGTCCTAGTCTGCATTGTCAATTGCCAGTTGCCAACTGCTATGTTTTTAAACTCCAGCAAACGCGCTAAACCCACCATCCACCGGCACCACAATTCCTGAAACAAATTTAGAAGCATCCGAGCAAAGCCAAATTAATGTTCCTGATAATTCATCTGCCTCACCGAATCTTCCGTACGGGGTGCTTTGTATAATGGACTGGCCACGGGCCGTTAAACTTCCATCAGGATTCGTAAGCAATGTCCTGTTTTGTTCTGTCAAGAAGAATCCTGGGGCAATTGCATTTACACGAATCCCTTCTCCAAACTTCTTTACCATCTCCACAGCAAGCCATTGCGTAAAGTTGCTGACCGATGCTTTCGCAGCAGAGTATCCAACAACTCGCGTCAGCGGAAGAATTGCAGACATGGAAGAAATATTTATAATCACTCCTTTTTTTGAATTGATCATCGTCTCACCAAATACCTGCGAAGGCAACACTGTTCCTGTCAGATTGAGATCCACTACTTTTTGAAAATCCTCAATCTTCAGATCGAGAAAAGTTTTATCAGGCCCGATCGTAGCGCCCGGCATGTTGCCACCTGCGCCATTCACCAAAATGTCAATTGAACCAAAATGATCTAAAATTAATTTTCTAGCTTCTATAAGTTGTTGCTGTTGCAATACATCTGCAGAAATACCAATGGCCGCACCTCCCGCTTTCGTGATCTCTTGTGCCAATACATCGGCCGCATCTTTTCTTCTCCCAATTATCGCAACCTTCGCGCCCGCGTTCGCCAGTGCTTTGCACATTACACTACCTAAAACACCAGTGCCGCCAGTAACGACTGCGACTTTTCCTTCCAGACTAAAAATGTTTTTTACATCAACCATAGCATGATTTATAATTTGATTGCTTTATGAAGCTGATTGCTTTCATAACAAGCTTCAATAAGTTTAATAACATCTCTTGATTCCTCCGGCTTCACATCCAATGGCTTGCCTTCGCGGATGGCTTCGTACACATTTTGATAGAAGCCCAAATAATTACCTGGAATGGTTTCAATATTGCCTTCCATGTGCACACCTCCAATACTAGTATTAAGCTTTCCCCAAAATTCTTTGTTTTCAACAGCCCAGCCAGGCGATCCTGGTACCCCTCCATCCTTAAGTGCTTGCTCCTGAAGATCAGTACCATATTTTGTAAAAGAACCTTCCGTTCCATGAAGCATATACCTTGGTCCTTGTTCGCGAACTAAATAACTCGACTTCACAATAGCATGAAACCCCTTGTAGTGTAATCGTATATCATAAAAATCATCTACCTGGCCGCCTGGGCGTTGGATACCAACTCTTGCGTCAACTTCCACGGGCATTCCAAAAAGAACAAGTATCTGATCGAGCATGTGCGAACCGAGATTATATAAAATACCTGTTCCAATCGCTTTCTCCTCTTTCCATGTGTTGGGCTCAATATAATTCCGGAAGCGGTCGTAATGAGCCTCAAACTCTACAAGCTTTCCAATAAGTTTATTTTCGATAACTTTCTTAACGGTTAGGAAGTCGCCATCCCACCTCCTGCTTTGAAACACAGTAATGACTTTCTTTTTCGCCTTTGCCAATTCAATCAGATCATTTGCCTCTTTGGAAGTAACCGTAAAAGGTTTCTCCACAATCACATGCTTCCCAGCTTCCAATGCTTTCCTGGTAAAGTCGAAGTGGGTTTCGTTGGGTGTATTAATAACGACCAATTCAATGGCTTGATCCTGAATGACTTCTTCAATACGCTGGACTATTCTTATATTCGGCCAACGATTTTGTGCAGAGAATGATTTTCGTTGTACAATTGTTGAAAGGTCAAATCCGGAATGGGCTTTAAGCAGTGGAGCATGAAAAACCAGTCCGGACATACCGTAGGAAAGCAGAGCAGTAGAAATGGGTTTCGGTGTCATTGAACTAATATGAATAAATTTAATACGATTACAAGTATACCGCCCTTTGAAATAATTTAAAAACAATCATGCGCAATCGATTGCGCAATATAAGTGATTAATCGCTATGTCAAACAGATTTCTTAAAATTCATCCATCCGACAATTTGTATGTAGCATTGACGGATCTTAAGGCTGGGGAAAAGCTAACCGTTAATGGTGAACTATTAACATTAGCAGATGATATTCCTGCCAAGCATAAATTTACCGAGAAAAATCTTCGGGCAGATGACGAAGTATTTATGTACGGAACGGTGGTTGGAAAAGCTATTCAACCCATCCGAGCTGGTGGCGTTATTGGAACGCATAATGTAAAGCATAAAGCGGCTCCCTACTCTGGCAGAACAAAAAATTATTCGTGGACTCCCCCAGATGTTTCTAAGTTTGCAACCAAAACCTTTGATGGATACCATCGTGCCGATGGGCAAGTAGGAACGGCAAACTACTGGCTTGTAATTCCTTTGGTCTTTTGCGAAAACCGAAATGTAGATGCTATCCGACAGGCCTTCATGGATGAATTAGGATTTAGTAAACCAGATATTTACAAAGACTATGTTCATGAACTCGCAAAACTTTATCAGGAAGGTAAAGGCGACAAGATAAATTCAATTTCATTTCAACCTGAAAAATCAAAAGATCACTCACGCATTTTCAAAAATGTAGATGGTATTAAATTTCTAACACATCAGGGCGGATGTGGCGGCACCCGACAAGATTCCCAAACCTTGTGCAAGCTTATTGCAGGATACATTCATAATCCTAATGTAGCTGGCGCTACCGTGCTTAGTCTGGGATGCCAAAATGCGGAAACAAAAACAATGCAGGAAAGATTGAAGGAGTATGATCCTTCTTTTTCCAAGCCTGTTATCGTTCTCGATCAGCAACAAACCGGAACAGAACAAGACTTATTATCGCAAGCCATTCAAAAAACTTTTCTAGCACTAATCGAAACAAACAAATTAGAGCGCAAACCCGCACCACTCAACAAACTTGTTGTTGGTTTGAAATGTGGTGGCTCGGACGGTTTCTCCGGAATTTCCGCAAACCCTGCTATCGGCCATACTTCTGATCTTTTAGTGGCACTGGGTGGAAGTACAATTCTTTCTGAATTTCCTGAACTGTGCGGTGTAGAACAAGAGCTTATCAATCGGTGTGTTGATGATGAAGCCGGAGAGCTTTTTATTAAATTGATGCGCACATATTCAGATGCTGCAGAAGCAGTAGGCTCGGGGTTTGATATGAACCCATCCCCCGGTAATATTAAAGACGGACTGATTACGGATGCTATCAAATCTGCAGGTGCTGCCAAGAAAGGAGGAACAGCACCCGTTGCTGACGTACTGCAATATGCCGAATACATTAAAAAGCCAGGACTTAATTTACTATGCACTCCGGGCAATGATGTTGAAAGTACAACTGGCACGACAGGTTCCGGAGCTCAGATCATTTTATTTACGACAGGTCTGGGAACACCAACTGGCAATCCGGTATCGCAGGTGATTAAACTTTCAACCAATACCAAATTGGCTTTGAAGATGCCTGACATCATTGACTTCAATACAGGTGCAATTATTTCAGGTGAGAAAACAATCGAACAGGTGGGAGAAGAAATTCTGGATTTCATCATTGAGGTGGCCAGCGGAAGAGTCACAGCAAAAGCGGTTGGCCTTAATCAGGATGATTTTATTCCGTGGAAGCGAGGCGTCTCTTTATAATTAATAATTAGAAGTTACAACTTCATACAAATTTCGTTCTTAACGAACTTTTGAAGCCGGTATTCATAGAATGAAATATTCTTTCAATGAAAGAATAAAGCGATACAAAATAAATTTATTTCCGGTATCATAGCTCACCTTTGAAGGAGACAGCGCCTCTGCGCTAAAAGTTGGGTTGAGTAGCGTGTCAAAATATTGTCCAATAACTGTTCCTTGCCACACATAACCTTCTTATCAGAAAGACTGTTGATTATTCTTTGTCATCCTAAAAAATCTTCGCGAATAGGATTAAAGCTATCTATTAGTCTTACTTTTTTACTGAGAAGTTGGATCGTATGCTTTTTATTGGAAGGAACCCAGAACATATCCCCTGCAGAAAGTTTTTGCTCCGGTTCGCCTTCACAGAAAAAAATAAACTCACCCGCAGCTACATAGGTAGCTTGCTCATGAACATGAAAGTGCATAGGTTCTGGCTGAGACCATGGGCCGTTGTCAAAATCAATTACGACCAGCATGAGGTTATTTGCATGAACAAGTCTCCTGGTAACTCCTTCCCTTACGATTGTAAATTTGGTCTCCTTTGATTTTAAAACTGGCATAGATAATTATATTTACGAATACTATCTAAAAAATTATTTGATCACCTGTTCGAGTAGCGCATCCAACCGAAACCCATTGCAACGTAATCGCAATCTTCAACAACCGCATTGTAGAAATGAGTCAAAGTCTTTTACAAAGAAAATTCCAGA
>JANOLM010000234.1:0-4865 GCA_031419815.1 Bacteroidia bacterium | reverse complement strand
CTTGTGAAGTGATCTCTACTTCATACTCCTTGATTGTTTCCAATGTTCGATCTCTGTTTTAAAATCAGTTAGCCTTGTAGTCCTGCCCGCTTCGATGTCTTCCAATGAAGCTTCTGCCCTGTCAATCATATCCTGATCGGTATATCGCTTGAACAGGTCTTTGGTGGTCTCTTTTTCTATGGCCTTGATCTCTTGAATGATTTTGATATCACTCAATCTGGCGAGCCATTCGATCAGGTGCAACTTCTCTGCTTGGATGTCCATAACTTCTAAAAATTTGTTCCCCAAAGATAAAGGTTTCATGGCTCTTTTCTGTTTTTTTTATCCTAACGGATGGAACTTCATTACTGCTGTGGCCAACTCTTTAATTCCGGTTTGTTGATAACCGTCCTGTTATCATTGGGCTTTGTGTACTGCCAAAACTTGTACTGCCTTATATCTTTCCTGCTTTCACTTTATAACCTCATTCCTGTTTCTATGGTTGCACGCGTTAGAAACGCGCGCTAACTGGGGGAAATAAAAAAATGGTCGGTGAAAACATTGACCAGAGGCAATCTATTCTTCATAACTTTATGTTTCATTTTCATTTACTAACAAAATCAACCACGTCTCCATATACAGTCTCCTGATTAGATCTCGCATATGCGCACATGGTATATTTCTTTCCAACCTGTAAACCAGTAGCCGTAAATACAAACACCCCAGTTCCAGCTTTTGATCCAAGCGATGCTTTTTGTCCATTTGTAAGAGTTGGGAAGCCACCAAGGGTCCAGATAAAGCCGTGGTCTATAATAGCCACAGAGGCATACGTGACCTCGGCCTTAAATGCCACACCACCATTTGCAATGTTCGTTATCTCCAGTTTAGATACCCTGGGATAAGACCGTTCGGTAACCACAGCTTCGGAACAAGAGGAAAAAATTAGGATACCAATAATCAATAGTGTTCTTGTGCGCATGTTATTAAAATCTAAGACCTACTAAAAAATTATAATTAACCAATCGGGAGTCATTCACCACCGGGCTACCAAAATAACCTTCACTCCTCTCGTATTTAAACTCTGTAAAAATCCGGGTGTCTTTGAAAAGAGTTTTTTCGTACCCTGCACCTATTGAAAAACCTTTTGTGTTTTTGACATCATACCCGCCCGGAAACTCATCGGTGAGCACGCCACCTGCTATTGCTCTTTCCTCAATGGTGCTAACCGCAAAACTGTTAGTGGAACTCCAGTGGATTCCAAATTTCAAATAGGGAGTATTGCCAGGGCTCCGGAAATTATACCTGATCCCGAATGGAATTTTCAAGCTAGTAAATTCGGCAAATACATCTTCTCTTATCACATCACCTGCAAAAGTGCCTTCATAATACCCCTGGTAAAAGCTCTTATTGTACCACGTTTCCAACGAGAAAACCACACGGTCAAAAACCCGTGGTGAGTATATTTCAAGACCTCCTCCACCCGCTACGCTGTTGCCCTGGAAGGGGATCAACTTAAAATGATCGTAGGTTAAGTGCGAGTTTACGTAACTGGCAAAAATTACGATATCCAATTTGGCAAGTGGCCGCAGGTTCTGTTTAGCAATATCTGTCTTTTTGCATTGGTTGTATTTGAATACTACTTTGCTTAGTGAACCTTCTGCAAATGAAGCCCTGTTGGCATTCATCTCGCAATCCAGCATCATGTAGTTTAAAATACCTATGTATTTGCTATCTCGTTTAATTTTTAGATCGTTTTGTGGCCCTACTTGTTCATCCTTCGGTTTTGGCAGCACAGTCAGTGTATCGTTTCTCTCCACAAGAAAGAACTCAATATACTGGTATAACGTAAGGTAGCCCTGCACCAAAATCTTGGCAAATACCTTTCTGTTTTTGACGCTGTCAATTGGAAGTTCTATGGACTTATAAAGCCTGTCGCCAAAAATTCCATAGCCTTGAATATCTGTGGCTGCATAAGTTGAGGTTGCGCCTTTGCGCGTTTCCCTGAAGGCACACCCTTCGATACTTTTTTTACCTGATTGATAAGCTGCAAAGCCCTTCACTGTATCTCCACCGTTCTTTACGATGTAGCCCGGGCGAAAATCCTGGGCAGAAAGTAATGTTGGGATAAACATAACCACACATGTCACTAAAAAAATGACTAAATACATTCTTGTTACTCTCTTTGCCATTCTGTTTGTTTTGATATTAATCTTATCCTCTTATTTCATATCCCGTAATGACCATCTCATCCATTAACTTACCTTCATTCTTCGCAGTCTCCGTTTTCGGGACTCTGCCCACATGTTCTCACACATTCCATCATATTCTGTTATCGCTTTTCTTTCACTCATGTCCAGACAACTCTTGTTTACTTCTCCTATTTTATTTTGTGCTTCCGTCAGAGTCCCCGAGGCGGGAGACTCTGCGGAGAAAAAGGGTTAGGTTTTGCTTTAGCATAACATTTAAGCTACTCCACCTTCACTCCCAAATTATCACCTAACAAATTAAACTGCTCCAGCCAAGCTGCGTCAACAACAGCTTCTTTGGCATTTCTGTTCTCCAGCGATATTTCAAAGTACAGGTTCTGACTTTTGTATAGGATCGGCTTTAGCGTAAATTTCTTTAAGATTGGAAAAAGTCTGTTTAGACGCTGAATCCTTTTGAGATTGCTTTGCTCACCACCAATACGGTTTAGCTCTTTGAAAATACTTTCACCGGCAAGACGAGCTAACTTATCAGGATCTTCAATCTTCAAAGTCCATTTTTCAAGCTCCTCTGAAATACGCTCAACTTCCTTTACCTGGATGCGTTCGGATTGAAAACAATTCACCAGATCAGCATTCAGAATATATTCGAATGTTGTGCGATACGCTTTTGGAATAGGAATATTATTAGTAGACAGAGCATTGATAAGCGGATAGTCGCGGTTGAAAGTTCTTCGCAAGGAGTCTTCCAGTTCTTCCAGGCTTTGGCGGGAAATGAGGTTAAGTATTTTTCTTTTTTCTTCCTGAAAGAGCTGCCATATTGTATACCGCTCAGAACCAAAAAAGGTCTGCATGATTTCCAATGCATCTACCAGCTTGCCTTCTTCAAAAGCTTTCAGTATCCGAAACTTCATACTTGAAAACTTATCCAATTCCATATCCATAGAAATATGACCAATCAGATTATGTTTGCCAATGTAGAGTACGGCAAATGCGAATTTTTTCTCTGCCCGCGTTGTGATCGATTGTATTTTGGTAATGCCCAATGCCAACCGTTGTTCTCCAGCTTCCTTACGAAGAAAAAACTCACTTGTTGTACTGTAATTAAAAACAGTAAGCGATTCTGGCTCCTCTTCAAATAAAGAAGCTACGGCTACATGCATGCCAACACGTTGCAAAGTTGTTTTGGCAGGCAGAATAAACCGTTGATAAACATATGCCGCATTGCCATAGGCAGGAACATTACTAGGGGCAAGTTCCAAACGTTTTTGAAATTCCACTTCCAGGTCAATGCCGGCAATATCGCTAGCCAACTGAATTGCGCGGCAGGCATACTGCATCACTTGAGTGGTTTCAATTCCAGAAATTTCGTCAAAGAACCAGCCACAACTGGTGTACATCAGCATGGCATGTCTTTGGATCTCCATAAGAAGTAAAACACGGTGAGCGTCTATATCAATGATGGTGTGGTCTTGTAAAAATTGGCTAATATTTTCATCATTTCGCTTAAGGATGATTTTTATGTATTCATTCCTCGCTTCCCATGGATCTCTCAGTATTATAGAAGCTTCGCTCTCATAAATTTCTACCAACGTATCTCGAAGCCAATCCAAGGCCTCTCTCAAAGGCTTACGCCACTCTTGATGATAATTTGCATGTGCCCCACTGTTACATCCGCAATTACTCCTCCATCGCTCCACACCGTGCACACAACTCCATGAACTTCTCTCATGAATTTGTACTTCCCATTTAGCAGGGTAATTATTATTGAACTCAGCGTAGTTAGTTAAGTTGGCATTCTTATTTTTCTCAATATAGTCAAGGGAATATGCCAGTGCCATCTCCCCATGCTTATGATGATGGCCATACGTTTCCCCATCCGTAGCGATGTGGGCTAGCTGCGGCTCATCGCTTTCTTTATCAAATAAATCAATCAGGCTTTTTGCGAAACGTTTTCCATCGTTCAGCAAACCATTGAAGGCAACACTTTGGGAAATGTCACCGTTGTAAAAAAAAAGTGTAATCGTCTTTCCGGAAGGCAGTTGATACAAATAAGGTCTCTTTGTATCAATCGTATTATCATTCACAGAAGTCCAACTGCTATCGCCAATCTTACGAATTGATTTTGCCTGACGAGGTGCAAGTATTGTGAATTTAATATTTTGTTCGGCCAATATCTCAAGGGTTTCGGTATCAACGGCAGTTTCGGCCAACCACATACCTTCTGGCTTTCGCTTAAAGCGGTGGGTAAAATCGCGAATGCCCCAAATGACCTGAGTAATTTTATCCTTACGATTAGCCAGTGGCATGATCATGTGGTTGTACACTTGCGCAATGGCCGAGCCATGACCAGAGAATCGAATGACACTTTCAGCATCTGCATCCAAAATTGCCTCGTACGTTTCCTTGTCGTACATCTCCATCCAGGAAAGAAGTGTAGGGCCAAAGTTGAAACTTATGCGCGTGTAATTATTGAGGATGTTTCTAATCACACTATTGTTGCTGCTCAAAATGCGTGAAGCTGCATTGGGGCCATAACATTCAGCACTGATGCGCTCATTCCAATCGTGATATGGATGTGCCGAATCCTGTACCTCAATAACTTCCAACCATGCATTTTCGCGAGGTGGTTGATAGAAATGACCGTGTATGCAGATATATTTTTTACTGGTAGATTCCATT